>JAEYWB010000036.1 GCA_023429275.1 Planctomycetota bacterium | reverse complement strand
CATTGTTGAGGCTCCGCTCCGGTTCCGGTCACCCTGGATGGTCGCCGTCTGGCCGGGAATGGGGCATGTTGCCACGACCGCGGGTTATTACCTGATGGCGCACCTCCAGATGACCCTGTTCGCCGAGTTCCTCCCGAAGGGGTTGTTCGACCTGGCGGAAATCCAGGTCCGAAACGGCCTGATTCTTCCGCCGCGGCTTCCCCTGAGCCGGTTCTTCGCCTGGCGAGACCCCGCGGAGCGGCACGACCTGATCGTCTTCATCGGCGAGGCCCAGCCCCCTGTCGGAACAACGGTCTTCTGCGATCGGCTCATCGATTACGCCCGCACGATCGGGGTCGAGCGCGTCTTCACATTTGCCGCGATGGCGACGGAGATGCATCCCGAAAAGGAATCGCGGGTCTTCGCCGCCGCGACCGATGGCGACTTCCTCGAGCAGCTCTGCCAGAGGGGACAGGTCGAGGTGATCGACGACGGACGGATTGCCGGAATGAACGGGACCCTTCTCGCCGCCGCGGCGGAGCGAGGGCTTCCCGGCTGCTGTCTCCTCGGAGAGATGCCACATTTGTTCGCCGGGCTTCCCTACCCGAAGGCCTCTCTCGAGGTCCTGAGGACTTTCGAATCCTTTGCCAATCTCTCGCTCGACCTGACCGAGCTCGAAGAACAGAGCCGTCGCGTCGACGAACGGCTTGGCCAACTCCTGGCGGAGGTGGAGGCCCGAATGAGCGAACGGAGACCTCCCGCCGAAGCGGAGGAGAGCGAAACCCCTTCGTTCCTGCCGTCCACGCCCGAGGATCGTCTTTCGGCGCTCGACCGGACGCGGATTGAGGAGCTTTTCCGGGAGGCGGCCGCTGACCGCTCCCGGGCCTATGAATTGAAGGCGGAGCTGGACCGGCTGGAGGTCTTCCATGAGTACGAGGACCGGTTCCTGGATCTCTTCAAGTCAGCGGAATGAATCAGCATCTCCAACCGGACCCTGCTCGCGATCACTTGCGGAGTGTACCCTGCTCCGCAGCGAACGCTTTCAAGACTCCCGGCAGGTTGCCACAGATGGACTCCCAACGTCTTTTCGCCCGTTACTGCGAGCTGCAGTCGTACGTCGGCTGGACCGATGCCGACGCCCGGCGTCTGCAGCAGGTCGGGCCGCTTCTTGAACCGCATTTCTCGAAACTGGTCGAGGACTTCTATTCAGAGATCGAGCGGCACGCTGATGCGAAGAAGGTCATCACCGGCGGCCTGCCGCAGATTGATCGGCTCAAGGGGACGCTCGTCGTCTGGCTGCAACAACTCTTATCGGGACAAAACGACGCCGATTATGTCTATCGGCGGTGGAAGATTGGCCACAAGCACGTCGAAATCGGTCTCGACCAGGTTTTCACCAACGTCGCCCTTTCCCGCCTGCGACGCGGCCTGCTGCGGCTCCTGGAAGAGTGCTGGACCGGAGCAACCTCCGAACTGCTCGAGATCCGGCGGGTGCTGAACACCCTCCTCGACCTCGATCTGGCACTGATTGAGGACGCCTATCAATCCGAGCATCTCCTCAGGCAGCAGGCCACGGAGCGACTGGTCCTGATTGGACAGGTCGCCGGGGGGATCGCACACGAACTTCGCAACCCGCTCAACGTCATCAAGACATCGGTGTACTACCTCCTCAACGCGAAGAAACCCACACCGGAGAAGACCGCCAGCCATCTCGACCGCATCGAGAGGCAGGTCCTGCATGCGGAAGAGGTGATTTCCGCCCTCGTGCGCTTTGCGAAGATGCCCCTCCCGGACCTGCGGCCGGTTGACGTCGGAGACCTCGTCAGAACCGCCATTCAGAAAGTGGAGCCGCCGGCGAACATCCGGACGGCTGTCTCCTGCCCGGATGGGATCCGCGCGTTTGCCGACAGAGATCAGATGCAGATTGTTCTCGAGAACCTCATCCGGAACGCCTGCGATGCGATGCCCGAGGGAGGCGAGCTGACACTCACGGTCGAAGTCCGCCGTCCCTATATCGAAATCCAGGTCACCGACACCGGGGTCGGGATCGAGGCGGACCGGCTTCAGCGCGTCATGGAACCCTTCTACTCAACGAAGACTCGCGGCGTCGGCCTCGGACTGGCGATGGCGAAGGCGCTGACGGAGAAGAATCACGGGCGACTCCAGGTGAAAAGCGAGGCGGGAAAGGGAACCACGTTCACGATCGGGCTGAAGAGTCTGCTGAACAGCCCGACGACGTGATGCTCAAGATTGCGTCAGGTGCACGCTCGTAAACCTTGATCATGCGAAATGGAGAAAGGTAGACTTGGCCCCGGGGATGCGGCTGTATGTAACCATCAAGTATCCTTCGCTCGGCTCGACCGAGTTGCGATAAACATCACTCGAACGATCTGCCGGGGTCGGTGGCTGATGCCAAATCGTCCTTCCGTTCTTGTTGTCGACGACGAAGTTGATATCTGCCGGAACCTGGCCGATATCCTGGCCGACGAGGACTACGACGTCGACATCGCCGAAAACGGCGCCGCGGCGC
>JAEYWB010000892.1 GCA_023429275.1 Planctomycetota bacterium | reverse complement strand
CATGGCTCCAGGTCCCTGCCGCAATGCTGCTCCTTCTTGGGGGATGCGTTCTGTTTCTGATGCCGATGTCCACGTCGCACTCCTATAAAAAGACACAGACCCTGAACAATCTTCGGAACGTCGCGATCGCCACGCAGGCCTATGCCACCGCTTACAACGGCCGGATACCGGCCGGCGGAAGCCCGGACGACAGCCTTCCTTACTGGAGCTGGCAGACCGAGTTATTGCCGTACCTGGAGCAGCAGGCAGCGTATCGGGCGATCGACTTCACGCGCGCCTGGAACTCGCCGGAGAATCAGAAGCCGTTGTCGATGAATCTGGCAATCTTCCAGAGCGCCGCGGAGAGCGCCCGCCGGCCTGTCGACGGTTACGGCGTGACGCACTTCACGGCGAATTCGCGGCTTTTCGGAGCGAGAGAAGGCGTCCGGTTTGACGAAGTCTCTTCGAAAGATGGATCAACCGTCACACTCATGATGGGAGAAATCGGCTCAGCCTTTCCCCCATGGGCAAGGCCGGGGAACAGCCGTGATCCCGCACGAGGCCTGGGCGGCGGACCGGATCAGTTCGGGAACTCGCAGGGGACGCGGTGCGCGGTCATGTTCCTTGGCGGCAACGGCCGGCATCTCGACCCCAAGCTCTCTCCGCGTGTGCTCGAATTGCTGGCCGATCCAGACAACGGTGTTCCTGCCGACGATGAGTTCTAACGGGCCGCGCCGGAACATGACCTAAAGAATCGCAATCACGACCGAGATCATCAGCAGGACTGCCCCGGCGAGGCGCAGAAGCATGGTCCGGTTCGAGTGGCTCGGGTCCGGACTGTCGGCAAGGCGGCTGAGCGCCCAGGCGAAGAGAACGGACCAGAAGCCCCGGAGGGCGTAGACGATGTTGATTCGCGTCGCATCGCCGAACCGGCCGAGCGAATAAGAGATACTCACTGCCTGTGTCGCCATGAGGAAGGCTCCGAGAATCAACGGCCCTGTGGCGCCGATCTGACGGATTCGGGAGATCGAATCGGCCCAGGGGAGGAAGCCGCACGACAGGATCCCCGTGAAGACGAACATCGTGACGAGCAAGCGCTCGGCGCCGTACTGGCGGCCATACTTCTGCAGGCCGACGTCGAAGAGTGACAGAAAGGTCGCCGCGAGAAGGGCGAGCACCACCGTCAGGGCCGCCCGTCCCGCCGTGGAACGGCCGTGACCGGGGGTGTTGCCGCTCGCCTGGACGACGCCCACGCCGATCGCTCCCAGGACCGATGCGACCCAGATCCGGGGTTCGATACCTTTCTCGGCGACGAGCGAACTGATGACCGCCACGATGACGATCTTCACGCCGAAGATCGGAGTCGCGACCGAGACATCGCCATACTGGAACGCGAGGTAGGTGCAGAGCTGTCCCGCGACGAAGGTGAAGGCGATCGCGGCCGCCGCCGGCCAGGCCGCCGGGGCCAGTCCGCCGGAGCGGACGAGGCCGAGGATCGCCCAGAACAGGGCGAGGCACAGGTTCGAGAGGGCGGTGCTGGTGTAGGGGCTCGTGCCGCGGAGGGCTGCCCGCTTGTGGCACAGGGCGCCGAAGACGAACACCAGGCTCGAAAAGAGCGGGAACAGGAGGTGGAGGGAACCGGGCATGTCGAAGGATATCGGGCGACCGTCCGGTTCCGAAGCCTCGATCCGCCGGCCCACTGACATGAGAAGCCGTGGACCCCAGTGGCAGAATTCATCCTCTTCCGCCTCGCTGGAATCTCACCACGCCATGCTCAGTCCCGTGAGGGACGGCAGGTAATAGCCCCCCGTGCCAACGGGGGGACCGACATCCGGATTTCATGAGCAGTCCCTCCGGGGACGAAAGAGTCCGTTCCGTCAGACCCGCCGTAGCCACGACATCATGAGTCCGCTCTTTCGTCCCTGACGGGACTGGTGATCGATGAATGACATTATCTCCCCCCGTTGGCACGGGGGGCTATTTCCTGCCGTCCCTGGCGGGACTGAGGCGCATTGACGTTGCGTGCCACCGCGACCCGGCGTGTGTATCGCGACCCCGTGCTCCTGTTGCTCCGGTCGGCCGACTGTGTCACGCTTTATTCAGATGAGCGGATTGTCTCGGGAGCGTGAGGATGGAGGAGCGGATCGAAGAGTGTCTCGTCTACTTCCGGCAGGCGATTGCGGACCCGCTGAGCGTTCCCCCCTGGTCGGAGTGGTGGCGGGAGAACGAGGCGGTCGTCGAGCGGTACTTCCCGCTGATGGAGTACGTCCGGCTCAAGCATCGAAAGCTGCTCGGCGCGCGGCAGATCCTTCAGCGGGGGGGCGAGCTCCCGCAGAACTACACCCCGCCAAGCCCCCGGCTGACCGGTTCGTGCGGCAACTGCGGCGAACGGGTCATCAACCACGTCGCCCCCTCGGCGAGCGGGAGCGTCACGTGCCCCCACTGCGGAACCGTGTCGGCTGAGCCCGGTCGGGATGATGCGACGTGACTTTCTCTCTTCCGTCCCTGGCGAACCAACAAGATTGCGAACGCACCGGAAATGACTCGCGGGTCACCGGCTCGCTCGCGCCACGGTTTCTGGAAGACGGCAACGGATCAACAGACTCCGAGCAACGGCCGGCTCGGTACCGGCGGACAGGCAACCGATCTCGCGGAAAGCGCCAGGCACTCATACAATCTCTCGATGCGGAAATGAACCGCGCCATTCGGTGCGCTGTCGTTCGCTATTGAGCCGGCCTTTCCATTCCTGCCGGCGCCAGGTAATTGAAATGCGTAACGAAAATGAAATCCCGTTCGCCGACAACCCGTTCGGCATCCCTGTCGCCGACCGGATGAAGCGGCTGCCGCCGTACCTGTTCGCGAAGATCAACAAGGTCAAGTACCAGAAGCGCGTCGCGGGCATCGACGTCATCGACCTCGGCATGGGGAACCCGACCGATCCCCCCGATCAGATCATCCAGGACAAGCTGGCCGAAGCTCTCGCCGATCCCAAGAACCACCGCTACTCCGTCGCCAACGGTATCAAGAACCTCCGGGTCGAAGTCGCCAAGCGGTACTGGAAACGCTACGGCGTCCAGCTGAATCCCGACGACGAAGTCATCGCGACGATCGGCTCGAAGGAAGGCTTCAGCCACATGTGCCTGGCCCTCATGGGCCCGGGCGACACGGCGATCGTCCCGTCGCCGACCTTCCCGATTCACACCTACGCGGTGATCCTCGCCAGCGGGAACGCGATTCACCTCGACGTCCGCAAGCCGGACGTCTTCCTGCAGAATGTCGCCTACACCTGCGAGCACCTCTACCCGAAGCCGAAGCTGGTCATCGCCAACTTCCCGCACAATCCCTCCTCGACCTGCATCGAGAAGGACTTCTGGGTCGAACTGGTGAAGCTGGCGAAGAAGTACGGCTTCCTCGTGCTCAGCGACTTCGCCTACGCCGACATCTGCTACGACGGCTACCTCGCTCCCAGTTTCCTCTCGGTGCCGGGGGCGCTCGACGTCGGTGTCGAGTTCACGACGATGAGCAAGAGCTACAGCATGGCCGGCTGGCGTGTCGGCTTCTGCTGCGGCAACAAGGAGATGGTCCGGGCCCTCGCGACCATCAAGGGGTACTACGACTACGGCATCTTCCAGGCGATCCAGATCGCCGCGATCGTCGCCATGCGGCACACCGATGCCTCGGTCGACGCGCTCGCCCAGGAATACCAGAAGCGGCGTGACGTGCTGTGCGATGGCCTCGAGCGCCTCGGCTGGGAGATCGATCGCCCGAAGGCGGGCATGTTCGTCTGGGCGAAGATTCCCGAGCCGTTCGCGAAAATGGGCTCGATCGATTTCTCGATGAAGCTCCTCGAAGAAGGAGGGGTCGCCGTGAGCCCCGGACGCGGCTTCGGCGAAGAGGGCGAAGGCTACCTGCGGCTGGCGATCGTCGAGAACGCCCAGCGGCTGCGTCAGGCGGTCCGCGAGATCGGCCGCTGCACCCGGCCGGATGCCGCCAAGGCGTCGTGAGGACAAAGTGGGCAGTGGGTCGTTGGTAGTGGGTAGCCAGACGGGCTTCCTTCTTCTTCCTGCCCACTGCCAACGACCCACGACCCACTCACGGACGAGTCATGCCTCACTTTTACCCTCGCGATCTCGCCTCATTCGTCGCCGAGCAGTGGGACACCGCCGCCGGGTGGGATCTGTTGCCGCCGGCCGAGATCCTCGAGGGGATTCTGTCGACCTGCTACCAGACGAGCCTGCTCTTCGAGGAGCAGCGGAATCTCGTCTTCCGCGTCCTCGCCTGCCCGCCGCAGCTCCTCTCTCCGGAAGACAGCCCGCCGACGGGGCTCCATCGGCTCCTCTTCTCGCCGTCGCGCGGGTTCGATGAGCATGAACTCCGCCGGCTCGCCCCCGCGGCCGATTTTCACCGGTCGCTCATCGGCGCGCACTGGAGTCGCGGCCAGATGGGGATCTGGGGACTGGTTCAGTCCGGACCCCGGTGGCTGCAGGCGGCGCATGGCGGCCGGATGACGCCGACGCCGATGCCTCCGGCGCTCGTGGTCTGCGTGAAGGGGCCGGGACAGCTCACCGTCTGCCAGGGGAACACCTCGCTGGCGATGCTCAACAACGGGAGCATCTTCCGGCCCGACCTCGACGTCTTCGACTCGACCTGGCTTCCCGCTCTCTTCGCCGAGGCGCGGCGACAGCTCCGGCAGGAGTACGTGTCGCAGTACGGGATGAGCGCGAACACCGATCCGAACATCATCGAGCGGCTGACGGCCCTGCTCGCCCAGCACGTCGTCCGGCGGATCGTCAGCCTGATCCGCGCCGAGCGGCACGGCGGCACGCTGCTGATGGTCGAGCTCGAGATCGGCCGGCAGCTCCTCGCCGCCAACACGTTCCTGCAGGTGAAGTACCGGTTCCTCGACGAGGAGCCGCGGCGGCGGTTCCGGACCCTCGTCTTCCGGATCGTCCACCGGCTGCAGGCGATCGCGACGGGCGGAACCGAGCAGGAGATCTGGGAACAGTTTCTCCAGACGAACGACGCCATGATCGCGCAGCTCGACGAAGCGATCTTCGAGGTCGCCCACCTCGTCGCCAACCTGGCCGGTGTCGACGGGGCGGTGCTGATGACCAAGCGGTTCGAGATCCTCGGCTTCGGGGCCGAGATCTCCGGTTCGCTGGCCGAAGTCGAGACGATCCGCATCTGCCAGGATGCGGAGGGTGCGAACTCCCGCCCCGCGCGAACGGACGGAGTCGGGACGCGTCACCGGTCAGCATTCCGGTTCTGTCAGAAGTTCCCGAGTGCGCTCGCGGTCGTCATCTCCCAGGATGGCAACATCCGCTTCGCCTCGACGAAAGACGGCATGGTCCACTGCTGGGACCAGGTGTCGTCGAGCTTTCTGGACGTTTAGTAGCCATCTCGCTCCGCGAGATGAGCGAAGCAGATCCGTGGCCTCAGTCCGTATCGGCGGCGACTGCCCAGATAAATCGCTTGTGGCGAGCAACGTAGCGAGCACGGGGTTTGTGCGGCCCGGCCCGTGCGCATCGCTCATCTTGCGGAGCAAGATGGCTACTTTCGAACCCGCTGGATTGCTTCCTTTTGCAACGATCACTCGTCTCCCGAAGCGAGCGGGAACTTCATTCGTTCGCCGCAGTAGAGGCAGTTCCGCCGCCTGGAGCTCGATCGCCGGCCGCAGTTGGGGCAATTGACCGGCTGACGGGTAATCTTGCCGTCGGCGACGCCGTCACGGAGATCGATCTCCTCCAGCTTGGCGAGGAGCATCTCTTCCGGCAGGCCGAAGTGGTCCCGGAGAGTCTCGAACAGGGCCTGGCAGGTCAGGGTGAGCGTATCGACCTGGCGATGCAGGTCGTCGACGTCCCGGCGGGCCGATTCCGCCTCGCTCTTGGCGTTCATTGCCTGCGTCCTGGCCTCGGCCATGCGGAAATGCTGGGAGAGATTGAAGATGGCTGCCATCGCTGCCTCGTGGTCCGGTGGTCTCGCGTTGACCAGTCGAACGCCGGGAGAACGTGGTTGGACCACATCAACAGGGGGCGGTCGACGCGGTTTTCACAAAGTGAGACGAGAACTCGAGAATCGCCATGTCGCTCCGCGGGATGAGCGCGTGCGCGGCGGACGGTCATCTGGTGGCAAGGCTGGGCCGCGATCAGGCGTCGATGGTGGCTCGCTCATCTTGCGGAGCAAGATGGCTACTTTGGCGGGAGGAGAGCTGCGGCTTCCTTGCCCGGAGCTCGATCGTCGGGACGCTTCCAGAGAATCATGAGGGGCCGACTCGGGTCGTTCTCGAGCAGCCCCCAGCTCTCGATGAACTGGTCGCCGCGGACCCGGTAAAGGAACGACTGCGGTTCTTTCTGCTCCCGCCCCTTGTCAGGTCCCGCCGTCACCTCGCGGTTGAAGAACGTCAGGATCCGGACCTTGCCGGAGGTCTCGACCCGGTACGACGAACCGTCAAGAGGAACGGCGCATCAGTCGCCCTCCCGCTCCGCGAGATGGGCGAGCGTCAGGAAGACCCACAGTCGTTCACTCATCTCGAAGGATGAGGCAGCGACCTGCGCCGACCGGATTCGACGTGCTAAATATCCTTCCGCGGGAAGTTCTCCCGCAGGACCGGCGCGAGGTACTTCAGGCACTCCTGCAGGACTTCCGCGTGGATCCCGGTCGACTCGACGTTCTTCACGATATCGGGCGGGTAGTAGTCGAGGACCGGGCGGGTCTCCGCTTCGTACACCTGGAACCGCCGGCGGATGACCGATTCGCTGGCGTCGTCGAGGCGGTTCTCGAGGACGGCGCGGCGACGGATACGGTCGATCATCGCCTCCTCGTCGTGACACATCAGGTGCACGACGAGCTTCACGTCGACGTACTTCCGCAGGATGTCGCACTGGTTCTTGTTTCGCGGGATCCCGTCGAGCAGGAGCAGCTGCTCGCGGGGGCGGAACCGGTCGGCAAGCCGCTGCGCATCGAGCCAGTTGAGGAAGATCTTGATCGTGACGTCGTCCGGCGCCAGCTCTCCCCGGGCGCTGTACTCACGGACGACCCGTCCCTCTTCGGACTTCGGATCGAGCTTGCGGAAGATCACCCCGGTCGAGAGGTGAAAGAAGCCGGGGATCTTCGTGAGGATCTCTCCCTGCGTCCCCTTGCCAGCTCCCGGAACGCCGAAGATGAGAGCGCCGGGGTAGGGATAGGGAGGCTTGGCCATGGGGATGGTCCTGTCGAACTCGAAGAGGAATTCCCGGAGGATACCGCGGGAGACGGACAGGCGTATCGTCGGCCCCCGGCGGAGACCGAGAAACCGGAAACCGAAAAAGAAAAAATCCACCCGGGCGGCCCGGGTGGATTTTGATGGCTGCTGAATTTCGGAGGTCGTTACCGCGACATGAACGCCACGACCTGACCGACCTCGACCGGAAGGCTGACGTCCTGCATTGTCGGCAGGGTCGTCACGACCGCGCGGAGGTTTTCCTTGTCCATCTGGATCCAGTTCACGTCCTGCGAGCCGGACGAACCGGCGAGCTCGGCGTAACGGGCCTGGAGGTTCGGACGGTTCCGGATGGTGATCACGTCACCGGCCTTCACCTGGAACGACGGGATGTCGACCGTCTTGCCGTTCACCTGGAAGTGGCCGTGGGCAACCCCCTGGCGGGCCTGCGGGCGGGTGCTGCAGAAGCCGGCGCGGCGGACGACGTTGTCCAGACGACGCTCGCACTGGACGAGCAGGAACTCTCCGGTGTTCCCCTTCATCCGCTTCGCGTGGTCGAAGTACCGACGAAGCTGAGCTTCGCGGATTCCGTAATAGTACTTGATCTTCTGCTTCTCAGTGAGGGCGAGACCGTAGTTCGACTGCTTCTTCTTCTTCTGGGCCATCCCGGGCGGGTAGTTCTTCCGCTCGAGCGCACGGATCGCACCGGCGTTTTCGAAGACCTGAAAACCAAGCCGGCGGTTGACGCGTGCCTTGGGACCTGTGTAACGGCCCATGCCTGACGATCCTTACAGTCTGAAACAAAACTCGGGAAACACCGACACCCTCCTCAAACGACCGCAGCCGGCTGAGGGGGAAAGAATCGAGCTTTATGACGCGTCCGGGGCGAATCGTCAAGCGTTGTGGCGACGTTCGCGCGCTCGGCGGGGATTGCCGTCCCGGGCGCCTGCAGAACCGGCAGAGCGGCCATGCGGATTGGGCGATCGCAAGCCCCCGCTGCGGCCCGGGAGATCCGTCTTGACTCGTCGACGATCGGATCAGCGGTGCTCGATGTTTTCCCCCGAAAGGGAGACGTGTTGTAAGTGCCACGGATACCATCACATGTGTTCGAAATGACGAACCCGCGTGATGCTCGGAAAATCTGGGACGCGATCGCGATTTTCGTCCGTCATCGGCCCGATCGCGCGGAACGGGTGGTACCACCGCACCATCGGGCACCGCAACCGGCACACTCTGCCGGTCGAGGACAAAAGCATGCGAACCCGCGCAAGAAATCCCGATAACTCTCGGCGTGGATCGGTCGCCTGAACGGGACTTCGAAGTCTCCGGTCCGCGACCCTCGCCAGCGGACGGCGTTAACAGAACACCGTTCGAATCCGGAGTGTCCTTTGGCCAGATCCCACCTCCCCGTGCGGCACCTGATTCGCCAGCTCGAGAAGGAGGGGCGCCCCGCCCGGCTCTCCATCCCCGACTGGCTGCTCGCCCTCATCGACGAAGTCTCGCAGCTCTTCGAGCCATACCGGGGTGTGGCCCGCGCGGGGTACGAGTGCGTGCAGGTCGGCCGGGAGTGGGAGATCTCCCTGTACCTCGGCGCCACCGAGACGATGGGAGGGGCGGAGGATGGCCGCCGCGCTCCCATCAACTTCCGCTTCGACCTCAAGGGACTGCTCGGCCAGTTCGACGCCGTCCACACCTATCTCTGGAACGCCCTGCCGGAGTGCGGCGACTTCTTCGAAGACGAATCGATGGTCTCGTTCGTCACTCTCGAAGGGGAAAAGAAGGGGACGACGATCCGCCTGCAGATCCACGCGACCAGCCCGATGGAATCGGGCCCGGGCTTGCGGCAGTTTCCGGACGGCCAGGTTGCGGTGGTGTGAAGAAGAAGCTTTCAGCCGTCAGCCGTCAGCTTTCAGCACTGACACTGAAGTCGAACGACGATTACTGGCTGACCGGTGATAGCTGATAGCTGATAGCTCTACTTCAATTCCCGCATCCGCGTCCTCAGCGACGTCTCGAATTCGT
>JAEYWB010000873.1 GCA_023429275.1 Planctomycetota bacterium | reverse complement strand
GGCTGACCCAGCCGTCATCGGCGGCAGACAGGGGAAGCGCCAGTGCGGCGGCCACAAGCGTGGTGAAGAGAGCGAGCGGTTTCATAAGAGGTTCAGTGGGTAGTGGGTAGTGGGTAGGAAATGCACTGCCGGGTTGGTTCTGGCCCTGGGCCCTAGGCCCCTAGGCCCTCTCAAGCAAACTCCTGCGTCGTCGGCTTGATAACGAGGTCCGGCACATGCGCCCGCGGTGGGAGGGCCGCGACGGCAACGATCAGCGAGGCGATGTCGTCCGGCTGAAGGATCTTCGCGCGATGCTCGGCCGAGACCGGGACCGGCCGGGCGTCGAGAATCGGGGTCTCGACTTCACCGGGGTAGACGTTTGTCACCCGGATGCCGTTGTTCCGCTCTTCGAGGCCAACGCAGGTTCCGAGGACCGTCATGGCGAACTTCGACGCGCTGTACGCGACGCCGCCGAGCGGGCTGGCCCGAAGGCCGGCGATCGACGAAATGTTGACGATCAGGCCATCCTTGCGCTCCCGCATCTGCGGCAGCACGAAGTGCATCGTGTTGTAGGCCCCGGTCGCATTGACCTGCATGAGCTTGTCCCAGTCAGCCGGGTCGAGGGCGGCCATCGACCGCTTCGGCACGTTGATGCCGGCGCTGTTGAGCAGGATGTCGATCCTGCCGAGTTCCTTTGTCGCCCACTCGACCACTTCGCGGGCGCTCTCCCGCTCGGAGACATCCCCGGCGTGGCACAGGATGGCGGGGGAGCCTTTGAACCGGGCAGCCGCCTCGCGGAGCTTGTCCTCACGCCGCCCGGTGATGGCGACGCGGCACCCCGCCTGGGCGAACGCGACGGCGCACCCGGCGCCGATTCCCGTCCCGCCCCCTGTGATCAGAACCGTCTTTCCTGCCAGTGACATGCTCAGCTTTCGCGCGAAATGAGTCTCGACTTCAAATCCTGTGCAAACGTCCGCCCGTGGCGTGCGTAGATGATGAACAACGGCCCGCACGGTCACAACAGAGTGCTGTTTCGGCTTTGCGGGCCCGGTTCCCGTTTTGTCGATCGTCCCGATAGGGGAGTCCATGAGCCGGCAGGCCCGAGCAGGTGTTGGAGCGGCGCTCTGGCTGATTGTCGCAGTCCTGCGGCTTTCGATGGGTCAGGGGACGATCGTCTCGTTTTCGCCCGAGACGCTCGATTACGTTGTTCAGGACGAGGTCACCCTGCTGTGGGGAGAATGGAGCGTCTATCGGTCGACGCCCGTTAAACGACAAAACGACCTGTTGCAGTTCCTGCAGACCGACGGTCACGTCACTCCGGTCCCTGTCCGGACTGGACGGATGGAACTCATCCGGCACAGGAACCCCGCCTGGCGAGGCGGACACGGCGTCTTACGATCCGTCTTCTGGAACCAACAGCACAGCGTGATCACGTGGACGAAGAAGTATCCCGAAGTGGCCCGCCGCTACTGGACGGCAGGTTTTCAGGGCCTGCGCTCAACCGACCGCAAAGAGATCTGCTTCGGACAGCAGGTTCTGCTTCTCGGCTGGCGTTGCCAAAGTCTCGTCGAACTGGAAGATCTGATGACCGCCATCCGACAAGACGTGGATGAGCTGGTCAGATGACCTCCGCGCGGGACTGCCGGCCGCTCTCCGGAACCTCGCCCTGCCGAACGGGACACCGCCTCATGCGTTTTTCGCCGTCCGTCTCCATTCGCCTCGCTCCCCGGAACCGTCTCGCCGCGGTTCCGCTGATGTTCTTTACCGCCCTCCTGGTGAGCAGCGGTCTGTCGACGGAAGTCGCCGCGCAGACGCTTCTGGCCGGCACGGCGAAGGTCGACATCACGAACATCGATGCCGGACCGGTCAATGACCCTCTCTACGCCAAGGCTCTCGTCTTGAAGTCGGGCGAGACGACTGCGGTCCTTATCACGGTCGACGCCGTCGCGATCGGTGAGATCGGGCCAATCAAGAACGACTACCTTCTCAAGGTCCGCGGGGCGTTGACGGCGGATCTCGGCATTCCAGCCACGAATGTCCTCGTCAATGCGAGCCACTGCCACGGCATCGTCTGCACCGACGTTGCCGAGCGGACAGTCGCCGCCGTGAAGGAAGCCGCTCGAAAACTCGTCCCCGTGACGGTCGGCGTCGGGACGGGCCATGAAGACCGGATCATGGAGAACCGCCGCCTCAAGCTGAAAAGCGGCAAGGTCGCCGATGTCCGCCACGCCTACTCGCTCCCTCCGGACGATGAGGTCGCGGAGGTGGGACCGGTCGATCCGCAGATCGGCATCCTGCGGCTCGACCGCACCGAGGCCCCCGGAGGCACGCTCGCCCTGCTCTACAGTTTCGCCTGCCATCCGATCCAGGGGGTTCCGAGCGGCGGCAACACGGCCGACATCATCGGCTTCTCCTCCAAGGCGATCGAGGAGAACCTCGGCAAAGACTCCCTGGCCCTCTTCTTCCAGGGATGCGGCGGAGACATCAATCCTGCCCAGTACAAGGATGTCGAGAATCCGCGAAGTGCCGAACCTCTCGGCAACCTGCTCGGGCTTAGCACACTCCGCGCGGCGCGGGAGATCGCCTGCAAGGAGGACGCGCGGCTGAAGGTCCTCAGCGAGACGCTCACCCTGCCGCGCCGCGACCAGACCGAACGGATCGCCGCCCTCGAGGCGGAGCAGCGGCGGCTTCTCGCGTCGCTCCAGGGGACGAGCCTCAACTTCAAGACCTTCCTGCCGCTCTACGTGAAGTACGGCGTCTCGGGGGAGTTCCCGTCGTACTCCTCGCACCGCTATCTGACCGAGAAGTCTCTCGGCCGCGACGACCTCGCAAAGCTCGATGCCAGCAACCGCAAGAACATGGAGCAGTACCTGCGGAACGTCCTGACCATGGAAGAACTGACTCGCGTGGCAACGAACATCGCCCTCCTGAAGAAGCACCAGGCGAACCTGATCGCGTCGGGCAAGCGGACCATCGATGTCGAACTGACGGCACTCCGCGTCGGCGATTTTTCCCTGACGACGTTCCCCGGCGAGCTGACAGTCCAGATCGGCCTGAACATCAAGAAGCGCGCACCGAATCCAAACGCGGTCGTGGCGGGCTATACGAACGGCTACATCTACTACGCCCCGACGGCGGAGCAGTTACAGAACCCGGGAAGTGCCCAGGAAGACTGCGACAGCATCGTCGCGCCGGAGTGGCAGGAACTCTATGAGACGCGGGCGATCGATCTGCTCAAGCGGCTCTGATCTGCCAGTTCGGGCCGGTTCGCGGATCAGTACCGGAGAGTGTATCGCCGTGCCGGAATCAACTTGACGCCATTGAATGTTGCATGTACAATAAACTAGGAGGGTGCGAGTGTTGAAGGACGAAGCGAACGCCAGGATCGACCAGATTGCCGCGGAGTGTGTTTCCGTGCGGTTGCGGATGATCAATCGGGTCGTCACCAACATCTATGACGACGCTCTGCGTCCGTTCGGGTTGAAGATCAGCCAGATGAACATCCTGGTTGCGGCCGCCAAGATGGGAACGGTCCGTCCAACGGATCTTGGAGAAGTTCTGCATCTCGACCCTTCGACCCTCAGCCGCAACCTCGACCGGATGAAGGCCCGCGGCTGGCTGGAAGTGGTCAATGATGATCAGGACGCCCGCGCTCAACCGATTCGGCTGACGCGGCAGGGGCGGACTCTGCTCGACAAGGCGGCCTCCGCCTGGGAACCAGTCCAAAAGAAAGTGACGCAGTTGCTTGGCGAGGCGGTCGTGGAGCATCTCCACGAGGCGGCGAAGCGGATCAACAGGGTGGCGACAGAATAGTTCTTTTTTTGTCCTATAGTTGCATATACAACAGGCGGTGCAATGAAACTCGAAGAACATCCGACGGTGAAGGCCGTTCGAGCGCGGGCGCCCGCTCCTCCCGGACCGAAGAGACTCACTGCCACCACCTTGAAACAGATGGCGGCGGACGCCGGAGCGGACGATGTCGGCCTGGTCGAGATCGACCGGCCCGCCCTTGATGATCAGCGAGCCGACATCCTCAAGGCGTTCCCGCCGACGAAGACACTCCTGACCTTCGTCGTCCGCATGAATCGGGAGCCGATCCGTTCCCCGGCTCGTTCAGTCGCCAATCTGGAGTTTCATCACGCCGGCGACCAGGTGAATGACATCGCCCGCGACCTTGTCGGCCGGCTTGAGGCAGACGGTATTCGAGCCATGAATCCGGCGATGGGCTTTCCGATGGAGATGGCCACTTTCCCGGGCAAGATCTGGGTGGTCTCGCACAAACCGGTCGCCGTGGCCGCGGGACTGGGGATGATCGGAATCCACCGGAACGTGATCCATCCGAAGTTCGGGAACTTCATCCTGCTCGGCACAGTGCTGATCGATGCGGAAGTCGAAGAGTACGATCAGCCGATCGCTTACAACCCGTGTCTCGAGTGCAAGCTGTGCGTCGCCGCCTGTCCGGTCGGAGCGATCTCGCCGGAGGGGGCCTTCGACTTTTCCGCCTGCTACACGCACAACTATCGAGAGTTCATGGGAGGCTTCACCGACTGGGTGGAACAGGTCGTGGAGAGCCCGAGCGCGGCGGACTATCGACGCAAGGTCACTGAC
>JAEYWB010000782.1 GCA_023429275.1 Planctomycetota bacterium | reverse complement strand
CTTTTCTGTCGTGAATCACCCGGCCCGTTGGGCCGGGCTGGAGGAACGGATGGCCTTTCAGGCCGCCAGGTCCCCTGCTGCCAGGCATTGACCAAAGCGAGCCTCACCACTTCGCCACCTTCATAAGGTCCGGAGCTCTCAACGGACAACTGAAATCTGACGACTGAAAACTCCTGAAATTGATACGACGCCGCCGGGCAGGTCGCGAGCGCGGAATCGCGGTCTCATGGTCGAATTCTTTCGGCGCCGGCTCCGAAGGGAAGTCTCGACCTTCTCAGGTCGCCCGCATCGTCCGCAGGAAGACGACCAGCATTCCAAGCTGAAGAAAGAACGTCAGAGGGTACAGCACCAGCGCATCGATCCATCTCTGCGTCGCGAACAGCGAGACCGCGATCATCCAGAGCGAGGCCACGCACCCCAGTGCTGCCGCCAGAGCGCTGATCAGGAGGGCGATGTCGGCGAGCGCGGAATACTCGATCCCCTCACGCCGGAGCCCCTGGGGATCAGACGGCTCGGACGGAGGAAAGTCGTACCCGCAGTGCGGGCAGACGAGGTCGAGTGTCTTCATCTCTCCCCGGCACTGAGGGCACGTGGCCATGGTGACTTCTCCGCGGGAAAACGACGTCGGAATGCTTCATCGGTCGGACCCGATCCTGACATGTGGGGAGTGCGGATGTCCATGACGTACCACTCCGGCGATCGACTCGCTTCGGGGACGCACCCTCATCCAGTCCGCTGTGAAACCGGTAAGTCGCATCCTCTCCGGCGCCGGGTGTCTCCCTCAAGCCCCGCTTTCTCAAAACCGTGTTGGAAGACGTCAGGCCGGGCGACGGCTACGCTCCCGCTCTCCCAAGTCATCGCGATGGACCGAGACAACAGGCAGATGAAACGACTGGCGGCGGAATTGATCGGAACCTTCATCCTCGTCTTCGCGGGGACGGCGGCGATCGTTTCCAATGACGTTTCCGGCGGCGCGGTGACTCACGTCGGCGTCAGCCTGACGTTCGGACTTGTCGTCATGGCGATGATCTACGCCCTCGGTGATGTCTCGGGTGCCCACCTGAACCCCGCCGTCACGCTCGGTTTCTGGCGGGCCGGCCGTTTTCCGGGCCGTGATGTGGCGGGGTACATCGTCGCCCAGCTCGTCGGGGCTCTCCTGGCGAGCGGCCTCCTGCGACTCGCCTTCCCGGCCCATGGGACGCTCGGGGCCACGCTGCCGACCGGCGGAGTCCTCCCCGCGACCCTGTTCGAGTTCGTCCTGACCGCCATCCTGATGTTCGTGATCCTGAGTGTCTCCACGGGGGCCAAGGAAAAAGGGCTGATGGCCGGGACGAGCGTCGGAGCGGTCATCGCCTTCGAAGCCCTGCTCGGCGGCCCCATCTCCGGGGCCTCGATGAATCCGGCCCGATCGATCGCACCGGCACTCCTCAGCGGCCAGGTCGATTCCCTGTGGATCTACGTCGTCGCGCCGATCGCCGGAGCGGTTGTGGCGGTCCCGGGATGTCGGATCGTGCAGGCCGAGGGCTGCTGCCGGTCTGTCTCCTGTCCGCCGAAGGAAGCTCCATGAAGCGCGTGCTGATTCTTTGTACGGGTAACTCCTGCCGCTCGCAGATGGCGGAGGGCTTGTGGGCGCAGCTCGGCGCCGGGGAGTGGGAATCCCGATCGGCCGGTTCGAAGCCGTCGGGCTACGTTCATCCGCTCGCCGTGCAGGCCATGGGCGAACTCGGGATCGACATCAGCCGCCACCGAAGCAAGTCGGTCCAGGAGTTCGACGGCGAGACGTTCGACCTGGTCGTGACGGTCTGCGGAAACGCCAAGGATTCCTGCCCAGTGTTTCTGACCGGCCGAACGACCCTCCACTGGCCGTTCGATGATCCGGCCGACGCAACCGGTACGGACGCGGAGAAAATGGCGACGTTCCGCCGTGTCCGAGACGAGATCGCGGACACGATCCGGGACTACCTGGACCGCAAAGGCTGAAACCATGAAGAAACAGGCTGTTCTCTTCCTGTGCACCGGCAACTCCGCGCGGAGTCAGATGGCCGAGGCCATACTGAAGGCGGAAGCCGGCGACCGGTTTGACGTTTACAGCGCCGGCATGGATCCTAGGCCGGCGATTCACCCCCTGGCGATCGAGGTCATGCGTGAGATCGGACTGGACCTGAGTGGCCAGTCTCCGAAATCCATTTCCAGGTTCCTCGGAAAGGTCGCCATTCACCATCCGATCGCCGTCTGTGCCGCGGCCGAGGGTCAGTGCTCACGGGTGTGGCCGTTTGGAGGGACGATGATCGGCTGGGCCATCGACGATCCGGCCGCGGTCGAGGGGTCGGAGGAGGAGTGCCTGGATGCGTTCCGAAGGGCGAGGGACGCTGTCCAGGCCCGGATCACTGAATGGCTTTCGAGCCTCCCCCGGGGAGCGACATCATGACTGTGGAAGAACTGCACCACCTGTTGACGCGTAAGGCCGAGGCACCCCTCCAGTGGCAGCTTCCGTCCGGCGAGCTCGTTCCGGCTCACTTCCACGTGACGGAGGTCGGCCGGATCGACAAGGACTTCATCGACTGCGGCGGCACGCGGCGACGGGCCACCTCATGCCTGATTCAGGTCTGGACCGCCGACGATACGCAGCACCGGCTGACCGCCGGCAAACTGGCCGGGATTCTGAAACTCGCGGAGCCGGTCCTCGGTTCGTTCCTGCTGCCGGTGGAGGTCGAGTACGGAGCGGATGTCGCGGCCCAGTATGCGATCTCCGACTTCGATCTCGTCGACGACAGCCTGCGGCTGATGCTGTCGGGGAAGCGGACGGACTGCCTGGCGCCCGACAAGTGCGGCGTCGCGGGGTGTGCCCCCCAGGCTGGCTGCTGCTGATTCGTCGGCTGGCAGGACCGCTGCGGAGACCTGAGCGACGTCCCCCACGTCCAAGTGCGGGGGCATCCCCTCCATGGTGCTCCTTCGAACATCCCACGCGTGGAGCGGTCAGTCTTCCGCCGTTCACATCATGCTGATTGCTGAAAGCTGAGAGCTGACTGCTCAGGGGCTCACCCGCGCCCCACAAGCGGCATCTGCGTCGCCATCACAGTCATGGACAGCACGTTCGCGTCGAGCGGCAGACTCGCCATGTAGACAACCGCACGGGCGACGTGGTCGGGGTGGATCCGCGGTTCGACTGCCATCGTTCCGTTCGCCTGCGGAACGCCGTTGACCATCCGGGCGGTCATCTCCGTCGCGGCATTTCCAATATCGATCTGCCCGCAGGCGATGTCGTACTTGCGGCCGTCGAGGGAGGTCGACTTCGTCAGCCCGGTGATCGCGTGCTTCGTCGCCGTGTAGGGGGCGGAGTTCGGCCGCGGAGCGATCGCCGAGATCGACCCGTTGTTGATGATCCGCCCGCCGCGCGGGGACTGGGTCTTCATCAGCTTGAACGCCTCCTGCGTACAGAGGAACGGCCCGGTGAGATTCACATCGACCACCTGCCGCCACTGGTCGTACGTCAGATCCTCGAGCGGCACCGCCGGTGCACCGGTCCCGGCGTTGTTGAACAGCACGTCGAGACGACCGAAGGCCGCCGAGAGCTGGGCGAAGAGCGACCGGACCGAGTCCGGAGAGGTGACGTCGGCGACAATCGGCTTCGCGGTCGTCCCGGCCGGAGCGAGAGCGGCCGTCGCCCGCAGCGTCTCCAGCCGTCGACCTGCCAGAACGACGCGGTAGTTTTCGCCGAGCAGTGCCAACGCCACAGCCCGCCCGATGCCCGACCCGGCTCCGGTGACGAGCGCGACTTTTCCTGTGTCGGTCATCAGAGATTCTCACCCTCAAGTCATGAAAGCGGTCTGTGCCAGGCCGGGCCTCGCCAGGCTTTTTGGTGGCTCCCGCACACTATCCCGAACTGGGGCCGAAAGCCAAACCGCACGTCTCCTGCGCGTGTCGGGGAGGCCGGAGTCCAGGGAGTGATTCGCGACGGACCAGCAGCGATTTCACGTCGCGACGGCGCGGCTCGCGGCGATGGGGCAAGAGGCTTCCCTCTCGACGTGCGTGCCCTCCTGGTGTGCGTGCCGGAAGACTGCTCTTGTCGATTCGGGAACGGTGGTCTACTGAACGCCATTCGCACGAGGGGATCGTTATGAATTGCCCTGAAGAAGAGGCCGGCCGATTCGCGGGGCCACAGGCGAGGCCGGGATTGCGCCGCTATGCACCCTGGCTCGCGATTCTCATCCTCCCGATCCCCGTGGCCGACTTCGCGGAGAGGCTCTGCATCGATCCGATGATTCGTCGAGCCTGGGACACGAGGACGGCCCTGTTCCCGGCGATCGAGAAACTGCTTTCACTGATCGGGCTGTCGAATCGCAGCCCGGATCTGACCACTGCCCTGTGGAACGAAAGCTGCGCAGCGGCGCAGGCCTTGCCCTATGTGCTCCTGGTCGTCGCTGCACGGCTGGTCTGGCTGCACTCTCAGGGAGGGGGCGAGCTTCGCCCGACGACGGCGCTGCGAACGCTCGGCGTGCTGGGAATCGTGGCAGCGACGCGACTTCCCTCCCTTCTCACGGGGTGGGCGATTCTGTCGGCCCTGGACGCTCTATTCCAGAGCGACGAGGCGCTGGCCGCGAAGCTCCTGGTGGCTTTCAACGAATGGTTGCCGTGCTTGAGCTACGCGCTGAACAAGGTTCCAGCGGCCCTGATCGCCCTGCTGGCCGTGCACACGATCACAGCGTCCTCAGCATCTCCCGCTCGACGTACTTCGTATCTCCCGTCCCCTCATTGAATACCGCGGTGTCGAGAATCTTCCGGGCGAGCGGGATCGACGTCTTGATCCCTTCCACCACGAACTCGTCCAACGCCCGCTTCGTCGTCTTGATCGCTTCCGCACGGTTCTGCTTGTGGACGATCAGCTTACCGATCATCGAGTCGTAGTACGGGGTGATCTTGTAACCCTCGTGGACGTGCGAATCGAACCGCACGCCGAAGCCCCCCGGAAC
>JAEYWB010000778.1 GCA_023429275.1 Planctomycetota bacterium | reverse complement strand
CTTTTCTGTCGTGAATCACCCGGCCCGTTGGGCCGGGCTGGAGGAACGGATGGCCTTTCAGGCCGCCAGGTCCCCTGCTGCCAGGCATTGACCAAAGCGAGCCTCACCGCTTCGCCACCTTCAAAGGCCCGGCTCAGCAGAGGGAACGGTGACGGCCGGGACCATCTTGGGGATTCCCGCGCCATCGGGTAACCAGCGCAGCATCACCGGGAGCATGATCAGGTTGCCGACGAGGCCTCCCAGCATGGCGAGGCTCACCAGAACGCCGAAGTAGACGAGCGGAATGAAGTTCGAGAGGGCCAGCACCGAGAAGCCGAAGATCAGCGCAAAGTTCGACAGGACGAGGGCCCGGCCGACGTGAGAGCTCGTCTCCCGGATGGCGTCCTCCCGGCTCAGTCCCTTCTGACGTTTCGCGACATACCCGCTGAAGTAGTGAACGCTCGAATCGACCGTGAAGCCGATCGCCACGCTGGCGATCATCGCTGTGCCGATATTGACCGGGATGTCGAGCCAGCCCATCAGGCCGACGACGAACAGGATCGGCAGGACGTTCGGCGCGAGCGAGATGACTCCGAACCCGAGACTGCGATATGCCAGCCAGACGCAGAGCGTGATCCCTGCGACCGAGACGAACGCGCTCTCCAGCTGGTCCGACATGAGGCTCGAGATGAGATTCGCCAGCAGGACGTAGAGTCCCGTCGCCCGGCCGTCCGGAAAGTACTTCCGCGTCACCTCTTCCGCCTTGCGGATCAGTTCCAGCTTTACCTCGGCCGGCTGCTGCTCCAGGGCCCGCAGGACGATCCGCATCCGCTCCTGATCGCGGCTGTAGAGAGAGGGGACATACTCGGGCTGCAGCGTCTCGAGGAAGTCGACCTTCTCCTGGACGGTGCTCCCCGCGACATCGGGCACGAAGTCGAGCCCCTCGTTGATCGACACCACCTTCGTGATGCCGATCCCCCGGGGGAGCTTGAGCTCCTGAAGTTCCTTCGCCAGTTTCCCGACGTTCTCGACGTACTCGTCGGTCAGCTCCTTCGGAGCGGGGAAATTGACTTCCCAGTTGCCGACGCCGCCGAGCCGCGACTCGAAGAACGTGATCGCCTGAACGATCGGGCTCGACGCCCGGAAATTCTTGCTGAAGTCGGTCTCGACGCGAAGCTGCAGGCATCCCCAGGCGCTGATGACCGTCAGCAGGATCGTCAGCAGCGACAGCGAAACCGGGTGTCGTCCGACCCAGTCGGCCAGGCGGTGGAGGAACGCCACGAGGTGCTGTTCCCCGGGAGCATGCTTCGGATCGGTCTCGAACCGGCCGAGGAGGATTCCACCGGGGATGATGAGGAGGCAGGCGGGAACGACGAGCATCGTCCCGATCGTCATCATGACGCCGAAGCTACGGACCGGCGTGATGGCGCTCGTGAAAACCGAGAGGAATCCGACCGCGGTTGTGACAATCGTCCACCAGACCGGGATCGTCAGTTCCCGCATCGTCTCGCGGAGGGCGTCGATCGGGCTTTTGTCGTCGGCCCGGTGTTCGCGGTAGATCACCGTGATATGCATCACGGTCGAGATCCCGATGATCGTCGTCAGTGACGTCAGCATCGAGCTCACCATGCTGAGCCGCAGCCCGCTCCAGACGAGGATTGCCTTCGTCCAGACGAGGGTCATGTGGACGATCAGGAGCGGAATCACCACCCACCGCATGTTCCGGAACATCGCGAGGATGATGACGATCAACAGCCCCGACGTGGCGAGGCCGAGGATCGTGCTGTCCTGCTCGACGTAGCGGAACATGTCGTGGACCTGCAGCGGCTCGCCGGCGACGGAGGCCGGCGGATCGTGCTGGGCGGCGAGCTCCCGGATCTTTCGAAACGTCTCCTTGCGGGGGAACCGGGGGGTCTCGGGCAGGAGCCGCAGGATGATTGCGGAGGTCTTCTCGTCGTCACTGAGGAGGACCCCCTTCGACATCTTCACGAGCTGCAGCAGCCGCATCGGAAAGAGAAGCGCCCGCCGGGCGATCGGCGGAAGGTCAATCGGAGTGGTCGCGTCGTCGAACGGCCTGAGCGTCCGGCTGAGGCTCTGGGTGCTCTCGGGACGGACGCCGGGGACCTTCGTGAGAAGTCGGGCAAACTCCTTGCTCTCGTCGAGCACCGGCCGGTTGAGCCGGACGCGGGGAGTCTCCTCGGAATGGCCGGGAAGCTCGATCAGCGGCGGATCGGCCGCGTACGCCACGAGGACGAACTCATCCGCGCCGAATGCCTTCTTGCTCGCGACGTAGTTCTTCAGCAGCGGATCGCTCTCGGCGAAGAACGACTCGATCGACTCGTCGAGCGTCAGGCGGGTCGAAGGCCAGATCGTGACGAGGGTCGCGACCCAGGCGAGCGCGAACAGGAGCAGCCGGTTCCGGAGGAGGAACTCGGTGAGACGATTGACCCACGTGGGAGTCGGCGCTTCGGTCTTCTGGGAAGTGTCGATCGTTCGCTCGCTCGTTCCGGCTCCGTCTCCCGCGTCGGCCGCGAAGCATCCTCGTTCCGGCGAGCAGACTGTAGCAGTTCACGTCGATCTGGCGACCGTGCGGAAGGCCATCCGGGGCAATGTCTTCGGTTCCCGGCCAGGATCCGGGTCGACGACCGGTTCGGGCCGTCGCCGCGGGGCGTCTCCGCCTTGTCCGATTTGCCGACATTGGCCCAAGACGGGGTGACGCTGATCGCCCTCTGGGCTAATCTCTCTCCTATCGCGGCTTTCTTTCGGCGCCATGCCTCTGACACTCGAACAGTTCTCTGCCCAGTTGATCGGCGGGAATCTCCTCCCGGCCGAGGATGTGGCCCGGCTGCGCGAACAGCACCAGCCCGCGGATGCCGAACAGTTCGCCAGGCTGCTCGTCAGGCAGAAGCTCCTGACCGCCTATCAGGCCCAGCAGGCCTACGCCGGCAGGGGGAGCGGTCTCGTCCTCGGGAATTACGTCCTCCTCGACAAGCTCGGTCAGGGAGGGATGGGGATGGTGCTCAAGGCGCGGCACCGGCGGATGAACCGGATTGTCGCGCTGAAGATCCTCTCGCCTGCCGTGACGAAGACACCCGAAGCGATGAAGCGCTTCCAGCGGGAGGTCGAGGCGGCGGCCCGGCTCCACCACCCGAACATCGTCACCGCGCACGACGCCGACGAGGTCAAGGGGACGCACTTCCTCGTCATGGAGTATGTCGAGGGGACCGACCTCTCGGCGCTCGTCAAGAAAAAGGGCCCGCTTCCGGTCGACCAGGCGATCAACTGCGTCACGCAGGCCGCGCGGGGGCTCGAGTTCGCGCACAAGCACGGCATCGTCCACCGGGACATCAAGCCGGCGAACCTGCTGCTCGACGATTCGGGGACCGTCAAGATCCTCGACATGGGCCTGGCCCGGATCGAAGGGGAGACCGGCTCCCAGGCGGAGCTGACGAGTACCGGCGCCGTCATGGGGACGGTCGACTACATGGCCCCCGAGCAGGCGCTGAACACCAAGGGCGCCGACGCCCGCAGCGACATCTACTCGCTCGGCGTGACGCTGTGGTACCTGCTGACGGGACGGCCGGTGTACGAAGGGGACTCCCTGATGGCCCGGCTGATCGGGCATCGCGAATCGCCGATCCCGTCGCTCAAGGGGGTGCGGGGAGAGGTTCCGTCGGCGCTCGACGACCTCTTCCGGCGGATGATCGCCAAGCAGCCGCAGGACAGGTTCCAGTCGATGACGGAGGTCCTCGCGGCGCTCGAGGCGTGCCGCGGAGGAAGCTCGTCCGGCTCGACTCCCTCGTTCTCCCTCGCGCCGTCGGAGGAGTCGAAGCTCAGCGAGTTCATGGAGGTCTTCGGCGGATCGACCGACCCGACAGCCCCGACGCGGACCTCGAAGTCGCCCGGTCGGACGGCGACCGCCGTGACAACGGCGCCTCCTGCCGGTTCCGAATACGAGGCGACCGTCACGTCGGCCTCTCCCTCGGAGGGAACCGACCCCCAGACGTTGATCACGCTGTCGAAAGGAAAGACGCGCCCCGCCGCCGTCGACTCGGGATCGAAGCGTCCCTCCCGGCTCCTCGCCTGGGCTCTCGCGGTCGCTGGCGCAGCCGTTGTGCTGATCGGGGCGGTCGCGCTCTCGCGGCCAGGTCCAAAGGAGCCGGCGACTCCCGCGGCGTCCGTGCAGGGCCCCCCCGCGCCGGTGAAAGAAGATCCGCCGTCCGGATCGTTGACGCTGGCGTTCGATGGCTCGGGATCGGTCCAATGCCCTCCCCTGGAGATCCCCGGACGGGAGCTGACGGTCGAAGCGTGGGTCGTCACTCCGGACACCACGCTGACGGATTCCAGGCCGCTCTGGCAGCTCGCGGACTCCTCCGTCACGCTTGGTAACATCGGACGCTGCTGGGGAATCGACTTCACCCGGACCGATCGCCGCTGGGAGGGAGTCACGAACGGCCGCGTCGCAACTCTCGGGGGCCTGACGCACGTTGCGGCGACGATCTCGGCGGAGGAATGCCGTTTCTTCCTCAACGGCCGGCTGCAGTCGGCAAAGCGGTCGCCCGATGTCATGGGGGACGTCGACCTGTTCTGGTCGCAACTGCGCAGCGCCCCGTTCATCATCGGTTCAAGAAAGATGACGCCGGAGGGGCCGCGGCGGTTCTGGGTCGGCGAGATCCGCCAGGTCCGCGCCTCGTCAAATATCCGCTACCGCGAGCACTTTTTGCCCCCTCCCCAGCTCGATCCAGACACGCACACCCTCGCACTGTATCGCTGCGACGAAGGAGAGGGGGACATTCTGCGGGACTCCTCGGGACGCGGACGCCACGGGAAGATCGTCGGGGCGAAGTGGGTCCCCCCCTCGGCTTCTCCAGAGCCACAGGTGACGGAAGGGGACAAGGCGATGGCGTCTGTGTCAGGGACGCGGAATGGCTCCAGCGC
>JAEYWB010000669.1 GCA_023429275.1 Planctomycetota bacterium | reverse complement strand
CCGTCATTCGTCCTGATGGAGCTGCTTCTCGCGCGCGGGGCGAGCCTGACCTACAACGACCCGCACGTCCCGAAGCTCCCCCGGATGCGGCACCATCCTTCGCTCCCTGTCATGGAGAGCATGCCGTTGACCCCCGAGTTCCTCGCCGCACAGGACTGCGTGCTGATCGCAACGGATCACTCGTCGTACGATTACGCCGACATCGTCCGTCACGCCCCGCTCGTTCTCGACACGCGCAACGCGACGAGCCGGGTGACCGAGGGGCGGGACAAGATTCGAAAGGCGTGACATCGCTTCGGCGAGGAACGGTCGAGGTGGACGTGTCAGGCGAGCTCTACATTTTCGGCGACATCCACGGTTGCCGGCGGGCGTTCGAACGGATCCTGAAGGAATGCCAGCCGACCGCGGCGGACACGGTCGTCCTGCTCGGCGACGTCGTCGACCGCGGTCCCGACAGCCGGGGAGTGAAGCAGCGGATCATCGAACTTCGCGAGGAGTGCGCGACGCACCTCATCCTCGGGAATCACGAGGAGATGTTCCTGAGCGCGCTCGACGGCTTCGAGATGCCCGCCTGGCTTCAACACGGCGGACGCGAAACGCTCGACTCGTACGGCGGACGGCTCAACCGCGTGCCGGAGGAACATCGCGAGTTGCTCACCGAGGCCCTCCCGTGGTGGGAAGGGGAGAGCGAGATCTGCGTCCACGCGAACCTCGAGCCGGGTGTTCCGCTTGAAGAGCAGTCGGGTGCCTGGCTCCGCTGGAAAGCGATCTCGGGACGCGAAAGCCCGCACCCTTCCGGGAAGCGGGTCATCTGCGGCCATACCGGCCAGCCGGGAGGACTTCCCGCGGTGCGGAACGGCTGGATCTGCCTCGACACACTGGCCTACCGCGGCAGCTTCCTCACCTGCCTTGCGGCCCGGTCCGGAGAGCTCCTCCAGGCGAACGAGGCGGGGCACTTCCGCCGGGGGGCGTTCCTGTCCGACCTGGCATAGAATGCCGCCACGAATCCATGACAGCTCATGGCGTGCGGACGGAGGCGGTTCGTTGACGACGCCGATATCAGCCGGTCCAGCCGGTCCCCCGATTTCCCGACTCCGCGGGATTTCCCGATCCCGCTGGCCGCGCCGACTCGCGATCGGAGGGACGGGACTCGTCCTTCTCTTTCTCCTGCGGGCCCGGATCCTCACCCTGCTGGCCAGTCCCCTGGTGCTTCTGGAACCGCCGCGTCAGGCGGACACAATCGTGATCCTCGGCGGAGACGGCTCCAACGAGGTCGCGGCCCGGCTGCTCCTGGAGAACCGGGCCGGATCGGGCCGGATCCTGGTCGCGACGACTCCCCCCGATGAATGGACCGCCGCGGGGATCCTGCCGGACGAGATGTCGGTGAACCGCGCGAAGCTCGAGAGACTCGGTGTCCCGCCCGGGCAGATCCACGAGATTCGACTTCGCGGGGTCGACAACTCCCTCAATCGGGAGCTCGCCACCTGGCTCGGGAATCATCCGCAGGCGCGGTGCCTGGTCCTGTGTGAGGAGATGCGGAGCCGCGAGACTCGATGGCGTCTCGACCGGACGCTCACTCCGGCCGACCGGGAGCGTATCGCCCTCGTGGCGCTGCGGCACCGCAAGTATTGCCGGTCGGACTGGTGGAAATGCGAGGAAGGAATATCCGCCTTCGTCGGAGGGTGGATCAGCCTTATCCTTCAGATGACTCGCGGAGATGTCACCGAGGAATGGCGGGAATGCCAGCCGAAGAAGTTCACAATGAGCCGCTGAAGCCGCCGGCGGCGCCGGGCCGCCGCTGGGGCCGTCGAATCGCGTCCGTGGTCGTCCTGACGGCGGTGCTGATCGGGCTCTACAGCTGGCGCGATCCTCTCCTGGCCTCGTTCGGCCGGTGGATGAACGTCGGAGAGCAGCTCGAGCAGCCGGTCGACTATCTCTTTGTTCTCGGCGGGAGCGCCAAGACGCGGGCGGTGATGGCGGGGAAGCTCTATCGCGACGGTCGCGCGGAACGGATCCTGCTCCCCGAGGTGCAGCTCCCTCCCGAAGTCGCCGAAGGTCTCGCTCTTCCGGAGCGGGAGGAGACGCGGCGGATTCTCCTCGCGAGTGCCGTCCCGCCGGAGGCGATCGAAGACCTGGATGGAGAGGTCGGCAGCACCCGGGACGAAGCCAAGGTCCTCGCGAAGTTCCTCGAAGAGCATCCCGAGTCCCGGGTCGCCGTCGTGACGAACGACTTTCATACGCGGCGGGTCCGGATGCTGTTCCGCCGGCACGTTCCCGCGCAGCTGGCCGAAAGGCTGCACTTCGTGGCCGCTCCGACAAACGGCTACGGCGCCGACAACTGGTGGAAGCTCAACAGCGGCGTCAACACGTATATGACGGAGTTCGCGAAGCTCTGCCGCGACAGTCTTCACTGAGCGGTCGGGCCTGATGGGGATGAGCGAACGATACCCCCTGAAACAAGGAACGCGTGATGAAGAAGCGCTCAGCAAAAGCCGCGACCGTTGCTCCGCTCAGGATTCTTCTCGATGTGGAAAGCCGGCGAGCATTGACCAAGGCTGCCGAGTTGAGACGGATCAGTCTCAGTGACTACGTCCGAACCGTCGCAGTTCCGCTGGCACGCCGCGAAGTTGCTGCCGCTCGAAGTCAGACGATCCTGCTCAGTCCGGACGAGCAACTGCAGTTCTGGGAAGCCTTAAGCGCCCCTTCGACACTCTCTCCAGCCCAAGTTCGGCTGGGAGGCATGATTCGAGATGTGAGGTGACAGGCTTCGATCGGGCTATCTCGCCGCCTGCTCCCATTGCCGCGCGACGGCGGCAGACGCGAGAAAACCGGCCTGTTCCGCGTCGGACATCGACTTCTGACGGCGGGCCATCATCCGTTGGGCGACTGCCAGGGCCCGTGTCGGCTCGTAAGCTTCGAGGCGCCCTTCTTCGATCCAGGCAAAGCTGGGGACGAACTTGGGACAGCGCGATCCGCTGACCGCGCTCGCGAAGCCGATCGACGTCCCCGTGGGGATCGAGCAGTTGATCCCGATCTTCGCGTGGTCGCCGATCAGGGCGCCGACGAACATCTCGACGGTCTCGACCTCTGTTCCGTTGATGGGGACGCGAACGGTTCCGTAGGTGTGCTTCAGGTCGCTGTTCGAGCAACCGGCACCGAGGTTCGCCCAGGAGCCGACGTAGCTGTGGCCGAGGAATCCCGTGTGCTGCTTGTTCGAGTATCCCTGAAAGATGCTCCCCTCGATTTCGCCCCCCACCTTGCAGCAGGGGCCGAGCGTCGTCCCGCCGCGAATGACCGTTCCCGCCTGAAGGAGGCAGTCATCGCCGATGAAGGCGGGGCCTTGAATCGAGCAGTGCGGCAGGATGCGGACCCGCTCGCCGATCCAGACCGGTCCCTCTTCCGCGTCGATCACGTTGGCGGGCCAGATCTTTCCTCCTTCGCCAATCCGGATCTGACTGCTGTTCAGAAGATAGATTCCCTCCGCACGGAGACCGCCGGCCGGCAGTTCGCCGAGCCGCAGTTCGCTTCCGAGGTCGGCCAGCAGGAGTTCGCGGTTCTTCTGGACCAGCTTCCAGGGCCAGTCCAGGAGTTCGACGCAGTTGCTGACGTCGCGGCGAGGGAGGGTGGGGAAGCGGTCGGTCCCATCCCCGAGCGAGATCAGGTCAGCCGGCTGGAGCTTCGGCGCGAGGTCGTCGTCAGCAAACAGGCAGGCGACCGGACCATTCGGTCCCGCCACGCCAAGCCAGGATCCGCCGGGACCTGCGTCAGGGAGTTCCCGCCAGATTCCGCGCCCGTTGAGGAGAAGGGTGGCCCCCTTCAGCGGCCCGTTCGACTCGAGACCTGTGGATGCGGAGACGGCTGCCGTCAGGCCATGCCGGCACCACGCTCCTGCCAGCGACCGTGTGGGGGAATGGGCCGCCGCGGTCCGCTTCTTCAACAGCCGCTCGACGCGTGAAATCAGCGTCTCTGTCCCGACGCGAAGGTCGAAAACGGGCCGGGTCAGCGCTACGGGGAGAAACCGCGACCAGCGCGTCTCTTCGAAGATCAGCACGTCGGCCGGAACGGACTCGACAGGAGAGGCCAGGGGATGGCCAGCGGGCGGCAACATTCTGAACGGCGTCTCCGAGTCGTCTCCGCCGCGGAGGCTGCCTCGAATCGGAAGTCCAGGACTCAACCGTCGGGCGGCTTCTCACGCGCCGGCACGGCGCACATGGTGGCAGCTCTCCGGCTCGTTTCAACACGGGGCGGCTCACGGCCAACGAACTCGGCTTCTCCGATGCGACAGCGTTCGTTCAGAACAGTTTCGTCGCACTGACTGGTGCTCCGTTGAGTTTCGCGGACAAGGCTGCGGTCAGATCGAAGCGGATGACATCCCCCATCGTCTTGCCGAACGCGATCACGCCGGGCGCACTCGCGAACCAGTAGCCGGTGTCGAACGCCTGCTGCGCGGTCTCTCCGGCGGCCTTCGGCTTCTTCCTGGTGACCGCAAATGTCCCCTTGTCTCCGAGCTTGTAGTAAACCGGGGCCGCGGCCGGTCCGACCTCGTACCAGCCGGCGTACGTCGTCGTCGTGCCGGAGGTCAGGGGCGCGTCGTCGCTCGAAATGTGGATCAGCGTGTACTTGTAGTCGGTCCCGATCGTCCAGTCGTCGCCGTCGAACAGATTCATGTACCGGGACTTCGTGTGGCACGTGATCCGGCCGATGCCGCCGCCATCCTTGCCGACAAACATCGTGCTGTGCGTGTAGGAGTTCGCCCGGCCGTAGTCCCCGTGCGGGGACGTGTTGAAGTACCCGATCATGTCCCCTTCCTTGAAGATCCCGCTGTCGATCACCCGCTGGGCGGCGGCGGTCGGGACTTTCTCGACGAGGGTCTTCGTGTCGGCGCGACTCTGCAGCTTTCGGACGAGCACGCTCACCGCGATCTCGGCGATGCTCACCCCTCCGGCCGAGAGACATTTCGACAGGTAGTGAGCGCAGTCCGCAAGGCCTGCCCAGCCGTGAATCAGCTTGGTGTCCCAGGTCCCGGCGTACCCGAGGATGGACACCCCCGCAGCATTCGGCTTGATGAAGAGCGCATCCTCGCCCCCAGTCCCGTCCCGAACGAAGCGGGGAACCCAGCCATCCTTTGCGGGGGCCTTCTTCTTCTTCCGCTCCTCCTCGATGAAGATCTTCTCGCCGGTGTTCCAGAAGTAGCCGTCGTCACACGGCTGATCCCAGTAGGTCTTGGCGTAGGCCATCGCCTTTTTGCGATCGTATGGCATCGTCCGGTCTCCGGCGTGACGGAAGGCGCTCTGCCGCTCCCTCGCGTCTCGAAGATTGTCGGAGCCCTCCGCAGAATGTTGCGTCGATTCGGAGAACTGCGACAGATTCCCGCCCGAGCAGCGGCTCGGCCACGCCCCGCTCGCTGATCAGGACTTCTTCCGGCGTCGAGGAGGCCGTCACGCTCTCCAGGCCAGAGGACAGTGGCAGGCCCTCAAGTCAACCTAAAACTCCCACGCATCGCATCTTGCCCGGATTGACTCCCCTTCCAAGTCGTGCGACACTCCCGCCGAGGGATCGTTTCCGGGTGCCGTGGTCAGGGATCGTCCACTTCATTCCTCCGAAAATTCGTGGAGTCAGCGATG
>JAEYWB010000662.1 GCA_023429275.1 Planctomycetota bacterium | reverse complement strand
CACCGACGCCAGGATCGCCAGGACGAGACCCTCTCGAACCGGCGCGGGGGAGGGGCCTTCACGCGGCGGGAAAGAATCAGACAGAGCCGGAGAAGACATCAAGACTCACAGATTCGACGGCGACGACAGGGGCGGACGACAGGGGCAAAAGGGGCGGGCAGGCGGATTTTAGACGCGGCCTCCCGGGGCGGTAAGAGGCCGATCGACACGACATCAAGCAGGGTTTCCGCAGAAATGCCGGCAATTACGTGGCTGGGCACGCACTTCCGACAGGGACCGTGAGTCTCATCGGCGTGAAGGGAACGCCGTTCAGAAACGTCTCCGGCTGGGGAATGAATCCGAACGACTCATAGACCGCTCGCGCCCCGCGGGAGGAGTAGACGGTGAACTCTCCGGGGGTTCCGGCGTCGAGACAGGCCTGCCGCGCGATCTCCCAGAGAGCCCGGGCGATGCCTCGGCGCTGATGCGATTCCGCCACGAACAGGTGCAGCAGGTGCTGCTCGTGACGCGTCGCGACGACGCCGACGACGCGCCCCTCGTCCACGGCGACAAAGTGGCGAAAGCCGGCCTCGACCCGCTGACGGACGTTGTCGACCTCGAAACCACTGAGCAGCTCTCTGGCGCCTTCCGGCGTGCAGTCCTGGACGATGAACTTCCGGGCCAGTTCCGTCATCAGGCGGGAGATCGCCTCCAGGTCGCCGGCGGTGGCAGGTCGGATGTCGGTCATGACCGTCCTGGACAGTTTCTTCGTCGCGGGGGTTCGCTCGCCGGACTGCGAGCCGATGTCCGTTCGCCGTTGAGTCCGCCCGGTCTGTCGGATGCTGGGAATCCGGCGGCAATCTGCGAGAATCCGGGTTCGCCTGCGGCGCCACCGGGACTGCGGGCGATTTTTGTTCACGGGATGCGAACCTTTCCCCGTGGATGCGCCGTCCTGTCTCGACACGAACTGCCCCGAAGAAGTCCGACATGTCCACCGCTCCCGACCGCCTCGAAGCGGTCCGCATCGAAAAGCTCAAGAAGATCGAAGCCCTCGGACACGATCCCTGGGGTGAACGGTTCGACGACCATCAGCCGATCCGCGACGTCCGTGCCAAGGCCCCGGCCGAAAACGGCGTCGACGGCGAGACCGTCCGCGTCGCGGGCCGCATCCTCCGCCGCAACGACCGCGGGAAGCTGAAGTTCTTCCACATCCTCGACATGACCGGCCAGATCCAGCTCATGGTGAGCAAGGCCGACATCGACGAGAACACCTGGGCGCTGATCGAAGAACTCGACCTCGGGGACATCGTCGGCGTCGACGGCCCGGTCAAGCGGACCCGGACCGGTGAGATCACGATCGGCATCAAGGGGCTGCGGATCCTCTGCAAGTCGCTCGCGCAGCCGCCGGAGAAGTTTCACGGCGTCGAGGACATGGAGATCCTCCTCCGGCACCGGCACCTCGACCTCATCTACACCGAAGGGGTGATCGACCGGATGCTGCTGCGGACGAAGATCCTGCAGTCGGTCCGAAGCACGCTGAACGAGCGGCGGTTCGTCGAAGTCGAAACTCCGGTGCTCCACGCGATCGCGGGCGGGGCGGCGGCACGGCCGTTCATCACCCACCACAATGCGCTCGATATCCCGCTCTACCTGCGGATCGCGCTCGAGCTGCATCTGAAGAGGCTGATGGTCGGGGGGATCGAGCGGGTCTACGAGATGAGCCGGGTCTTCCGGAACGAGGGGATTGATGCGACGCACAACCCCGAGTTCACGATGATCGAGATCTACCAGGCCTACGGCGACTACCGCTCGATGATGGACCTGACCGAAGCGATCATCACGAACGCCGCGCGGGTCGTCGTCGCCGAGAGGGCGAAGCTCGCCGGGACGGAAGTTCCCGAGCGGCTCGTCATGCCCTGGGGAGACAAGGAAGTCGACTTCACGCCGCCCTGGCAGCGGCGGACGTACGGCGAACTCTTCCGGGAGCATGTCGGCGTCGAGATGAGCGACACCGCCGCCGTGACCGAAGTCGCGAAGAAGCGCGGCATCGAAACGAACAACGTCCACCCGGACGTCGTCATCAGCGAGCTGTTCGAGGCCTATGTCGAAGACAGCCTCACGGGACCGGTGTTCGTCATCGACTACCCGGCGTCGATCTGCCCGCTGACGAAGCGGAAGAAGGGGAACCCCAACATCGCCGAGCGGTTCGAGCTGTTCGTCCACGGGATGGAGCTGGCGAACGCCTACACCGAGCTCAACGACCCGCTCCTGCAGGAAGAGCTGTTCCGCACGCAGCTGGCCGGGATGTCGGAAGAGGACTCGATGGCCAAGATGGACACCGAGTTCGTCACGGCCCTCAAGACCGGCATGCCGCCGGCGGGGGGACTGGGGATCGGGATCGACCGGCTCATCATGCTGCTGCTCAACTGCCGCAGCATCCGGGACGTGATCTACTTCCCGCTCCTCAAGCCGGAAGCCCCCCGTGGCGGGGCCGGCGGAGGCCAGACGCCGGAAGTGCCGTCGCCGTCGTAGTCGCCCGCGGCGGAAACCATCAGCCGGAACGCGCTTCGCCCTGCGCGAGGTGGACGACTTGCGCCGCCCGAGGCCGGAGGGACGCCTCGTCGTCGTCTGAGCGGATCCGGCCTGGCTGGCTCATGAAATGGAACGCCAGGCCCAGGACAAAGTTGATGGTCAGATAGATCGAAGTCGCAATGGCGGCCCGGCGGAACGACATTCCGCACAGCCAGCTGATGATCACTCCGCCCGCCGCACCGGACGCGAGGCAGCCCGCAATGATTCCCGGGATGCCCCCGCCGACCGCGACCTCGGCAGCGAATCCCGCGAGGCTGATGAAGAGCGAGGTGCCGATCATCGCCCCCCAGCCGGGGAACTCGTCTTCCTCCATCACGGCAATCACGAGACCGATAATCGCGGCATTGACCAATAGCCCCAGCATGATGAGCGGCCCGGCAGGAAGAAGAGGACGCGTTTGAAGGACGGAAGTGTACCGCGGCCGAACCCATTCTGTCCGCAGACAACCGAATCGAAGTCGAACGACTGCTGTCGGCCGCTCTCCACGTCTTGACGGGGAAGGGGGGCTCCCTTTGCCGGGGACCGCGCCCCACCGAGGCGCGACTTCACCGACGGGACGTCGAACACGCTCCTCGCCGTCGAGGCGGCTCCCGACAAAGCGGAGCCGTGGACAAAGCCGGGCGGGCTCGACTTCGACCCCCGGAATCCCCTCGAAGCCCTCGGCACACTGCCGGATCGGACATTCCTGTCGATCCTGGCGGATGGCTCGGTCCAGAACATTGCGAAGACCATTGCTGCCGACCATCTGCGGCGGCTGATCCAGTTTCAGGACGGCGAACCGATCCGCTAATGGCATCCCCGACCAGGGCCTTGAATGGGAAAAGAACCACCTTGCGTCCGGTCGGCTGGCCAGATATCGTTTACGCAAGTATTTACGGGGCGGCAGCTTGCACTGAAGGTTGCCTCGATCGACTGGGTGCCCGCGCGGCTCCATGTGATCTTCAAAGCAGCGCCGCTGCGGGTGGTCAGCGATGGAATGGTCAGGAATCGCATCCCTGGTGCTCATGCTGGGGCTGACATTCCTGAGCTGGTGGCAATATCGACCGTGCCGCCGCGCGCTTCGTGACGCCTGGAAGCGTGGACCGCAGAGTCTCACGAACGACCATGCTCCGCCGGCCTGCATCGTTCTCTGCCTGCGGGGAAGCGACCCGTTTCTCGATCGCTGCCTCGATGGACTGATTCACCAGGACTATCCGGACTATGAGCTCCTGGTGGTCGTCGATTCCGAGACTGACGAGGCCCTGCCGCACGTCCGCCGGGCGGAAAAGGAGTTCGGCCCCGATCGTGTCCAGGTCGTCGTCCGGCACGTGAACCTCTCGACCTGCACCCGCAAGTGCAGCAGCCTGCGAAGCGCCTACGAACGCGTTCACGACCGGATACAAGTCGTGGCGACCTGTGACGGCGATACGGTGACGCACCCGACCTGGCTGCGAGAGCTGGTCGCGCCGATGCGCGATCCCGAGGTCCTCGCCACGACGGGAAACCGCTGGTATGCCCCGCCCGATCACGACTGGGCGGGATTCATCCGCTACTACTGGAACGCCATGGCGTTCCCCGCCATGGTGGCCTACCACATTCCCTGGGGGGGAAGTCTGGCGCTCCGGTCCGAGGTCTTTCGGGACCCGGTCTACCTCGACTACCTGGCGCACGCCTTCAGTGAGGACACGCAGCTCGCCCACTACCTGGCGACGCGGAAGACTCACGCGGTGTCGGTCATCCCGCTGGTCATGCTCAACGAGGAGCGGACGACGTTCCACTCGCTGTGGGGCTTCCTGCAGCGGCAGATGCTCGCCGCCCGGCTGCACCATCGCTGCTGGCCGCTCGTGCTCGGCAATGCCCTGGCGATCTTCGTGGTGGCGTGGGTGCTTCTCCCCCTGACGATCCTGGGAGGGGCATGGAACTTCCTCCTTGGCTGGATCCTTCCGGCAACGATTTACTCCTGGGTCGTCCTGGCGGAAGTCGGCCGCTTTGAGTGGCTCGTGCGGAAGACGCAGCGGGAGTGGCACGGCCGCACGCTTCCACCGATGACCGCCTCGCGTCTGCTCGAAACGTACCTCATGCCGACTCCGACAGCCTACTTCTACAGCCTGGCGGTGGTGGTCGCGTGGCTCAGCCGCAAGCACGAATGGCGCGGCATTACGTACCGGCTGGAGCGGCGCGGCGTCTCGATCCTGCCGTCACCGACGCCCCCGGATTCGTCAGCCGCCGGCTCCAGGGGTGACGACGACGTCATGGGCTCACCCATCGAGCCGGTCCTCGTCTCGCGGAAGTAGGCCCCGGGCAGTGCCTGCCGACCTCTGCACACACGGTCACGTCCTGAGGGGACAGGAGGTGCATCACGGGGTGAATCCTGCCGCTCCATAGGTGTCGACTGATGCGACCAATCGGGGGTTGATTGCCCCCCTTTCCGCAGCGAACTACCATTGCCCGTTTGATCTTTCCGAGCCGGATGCGGCTCGTCCGCCCCACTCGGAGTCCGTCTCGCGATGTACCGCCACCTCGGGCATTTTGTCAGTCGCTGGCACTGGTTCGTCGCGATCGGTTGGTTTGTCCTGCTCGGGCTGGCAATCGCCCTCTCCCCGACCTACGAGAGCGTCACCAAGACCGGGGAGTTCACGTTTCTTCCGACGCAGGAACAGAGCCCGCGGGCGGAACGACTGTTCCGGGAAGCGTTCCCGGCGACCGTCGCGCCGGCTGAAGAAGGAGCCGAGGACGAGGATTCTGATGTTTCCAACCAGCAGAATCCGCTCGGGAGCAGCGTGGTCCTGGTCCTCCGGCGGGAGGATACCAAGGACGGCCTGACCCAGGCCGACCGGAGCTTCATCCTCGAGAAGCTGAAGCCGGCCATGCTGGGCGTCAAAGAGACGCATCCCAACATGATCTTCCGCCGGCATGAACCTCTCCCCGAGCCGAATCCGATTCCGGAGAAGGACCAGATCGTCCGGAGCGTGACGGCCTTCGACGACGCGAAGATCGGCGTCCTGCTGGACAGCCCCGACAAGAAGTCCTCCCTTCTCGTCATCGACCTCAAGACCGAGTTCCTCGACCGGACGAACGTCTGGTTGATCCGACGGGTCCGGACAGAACTCGAAAAGCTCAAGCCGGACCAGCCCCTGGGACTCGATATCGCGCTGAGCGGCTCCGCTTCGGTCGGCCATGACATGATCATGGCCGAGGCAGACAGCGCGAAACGGACCGACTTCATCACGAAGTTCCTCTGCGTGGCGCTCCTGCTCGTGATCTATCGGGCCCCGATCCTGGCGCTGATTCCCCTGGTGACGGTCGGCGTGACGGTGCCGCTTGCGGTGCACGTCCTGTTGATCCTGGCCAAGTACAACCTTGCCGGAATGTTCACGGGACTCGAGACCTACATCGTGGTCGTCGTGTACGGGGCGGGGATCGACTACTGCCTGTTCCTCATCGCCCGGTTCAAGGAGGAGCTCGACAAGGGGTACACCTACCCCGAGGCGATCACGACCGCGATCGAGAAGGTCGGGGCGGCCCTGGCGACCAGCGCCGCCATGAGCATGTTCGGCATCGGGATGATGACGTTTGCCGAGTTCGGCAAGTTCCGCGAGGCGGGATTCGCAATCGCGTTCGGCCTGTTCATCGCCCTGTGCACCTGCCTGACGCTGACCCCCGCCCTGATGCGAATCTTCGGCCGGTGGACCTTCTGGCCGGACATCCGCAAGGAGAAGATCACGGTCGCCGGCAGCTGGGTGCCGCAGTCGAGTGTCGGCGAGCTGATCAGCAAGCAGAAGTGGCTCGACCAGTTCTGGATGGCGATCTCCAACATCCTCGCCCGCCGCCCGGGACGGGTCTTCCTCGGCAGCGTCCTGCTGATGGTGCCGTTCGCGGTCCTCGGCGCGATGAAGCACGCCGACCTGAGCTACGGCCTCCTGTCCGACCTGCCGCGGGACTACGCGAGCGTCGAAGGGGCCCGGGCGATCCAGCTTCACTTTCCCGCAGGGTACGCGGGAGCGACGACGATCCTGCTCAAGGACGACGACCTCGGGCTCAAGACCAGGGATGGAGAATCGGACCTCAAGGGGATGAAGGCGGGGCGCGAGCTCGCCGCCCATATCACCCGCTACCTCATGGATCACGCTGACACGCTCGGCATCGCCGACGTCCGCTCGCAGAGCAGCCCGCTCGGCGTGGAGAATTCGCAGGAGCTCAAGGGGGTCGCAGCCCGGACGGCACAGCTCCAGGCGTACCGGGCCTACGCCAGCCGGGCCGGGACCTATGCCGGCCAGGTCATGCGGATGGACATCATCTACAAGCAGGACCCGTTCTCCCGCGACAGCTTTCAGCTGCTGACCGCGACCGAAGACGCCATCCGCGCGGCGCTCCGCGAGGGGGAATTCGCGGAAAAGCATGCCGACGCCGAGATCTATTCGCTCGGTGCGACCTCCAGCATGCGGGACATCAAGCGGGTCACCGACCGCGACCAGGTCCGGATCGACATCCTGGTGACGTCGGTCGTGTACATCCTGATCGTGATCCTTCTCCGCCCGCCCGCCGTGTGCGCCATCCAGAAACTCGCCGTCATATT
>JAEYWB010000613.1 GCA_023429275.1 Planctomycetota bacterium | reverse complement strand
ATGATGGAGATGGATTCGAAGATCGGACCTCTCAAGCTCGTTCTTGGGAAGGCCAGGGCCTCGCGACCCTCCCCGCGCAAGGCCGCGGGCGCCAAGAAGCGGTCGCCGAAAAAGAAGTAACCTCGGGCCCGCCTTGCCCCAAGCCAGGGGAGTGCGGTCCCGAGTCATAAGAAGTCGACCATCGGCATCCGCTTCAGCAGATGCCGGAGCGGGGAGAGCTCCACGCTTCCCGGCAGGGGACCTGCCGTGGTTTCAGGACTTCAGCCCGTGTGGGACTACTTCTTCATGGCCGGCGCATCGGCCGAAGCGAGCTCCCAGGTCCGGTAGTCAAAGCTCTCCCGGAAGCGGAGGTATCCCTCTCCAGGACCGACCACGATGGCGTCGACACCGGTCCGCCGCCGGTAGGCGTACACGCTCGACGTGCTCGAGAACTCGAAGTCGTCGCCGCGGATCCCGTGGTTGAACCCGCCCAGCGCCCGCTTGGTCGCGAAAGTGATCGTCTGCTTGGAGCCGTTTTCGTCGGTGTTGCCGAAGAACGTGCTGAACTTCTTTGGGTCAGTCACCGTCGTGTTCGGCTTCCCGCCGCTGCCGATCCACCGCAGCACGTCATAGATGTTGTTCTTCCCCTTCCAGGTGATCCCTTCATGTGAGGCGAGCGCCGGCAGCATATTGGAGCCGAGCCAGTCCCCCTTGAATGCGACGCCGTCGGTCTCGATCGTGACGGGGGTCGTCAGTCCGCGGAAGTTGATGCAGTCGTTTCCATAAATCGTGGAGCGGACCAGATTCAGCGTGCAGTTGGCCGCCTCCGGCTTCGGGCCGTTGAAAGCCGTCAGGCAGTTGGTTGCGAACAGGAGCGAGTTGTCGATCGTCACCTTCTGCTCGCCACCCGTCGCAATCTCGATGCAGCTCCGCCCGCCGACGAGGATGCTGTTGCGGATATGCGATTCTCCCGGTGCCGAGACCCGGACGGCCGCCATCCCCTGCTTGTTTCCCTCCGAGATCATGCAGTTCAGCATCCTCAGCGAGCCGCCGTTCACGATGACGGCGGAGAACGGCACGTTCTTGATCGGAGCGTCCATCTGAAGGGACAGCCCCTCCATCGTCAGCGTCCCTTTGTTGACGCGGATCATGTGACGCGCGTCCTTGTCATCCTCCGGCCGCGACCGGCGGCCGTTCGCGTCGTTACCGATCTCATAGCGGAAAACCGGCGTGTAGCCGGTGCCGGCGATGATCGAGAGATCGTTGTCGACCTCGATGTGCGGCATGTCGAACGGGCCAGTCCCCTCGACACGGATCACGTCCCCCGCCTTGGCCCCCTTGACCGCTTCGATCAGGGTCCCGAACCGGGGCTTCTCCTTCTGGCTGGCAATGGCGAACCGCTTCGGAGGTTCTCCTTCGAGGAGACGCGAGATGTCGCTTCCGAGGTTCGCCTTGCGAAGGAAGAGGATCGCGAAGGAGGTGTCGGAGAGGCTTCCCCAGGCTTCGTTGCCGCTCTTCCAGGAGCCGTCCTTGTCCTGGCTGGCCAGGAGAGCTGCGGACCCCTTCTGGAACCAGTCGGTCGTTCCGAACTTGTCCTGCCCGAGCAGGACTCCCATCCGCTCGATCGACCAGAGGAAGTATCGGGCCGATCCGGCCGAGATCGAGCCGGCGAATTGCCCGGCCCTCGTCATCCCCTTGGCGAAGACCGGGTCTTCTGTCAGGGTCTTCGCCTCTTTACCCGGGTCGTCGACTTCCGCAAGGTTTGTCTCAGGCTCGTCCGTCATCGGCAGCGGATTCGTCTCCGGCGTGGACGACTTCGGCTTCCCCCTGGGCATCGGCTTGGGCTTCGGCTTCGCGACCCGCACACCGCTGAGCTCCGCACGGATGCGATTGGCCCGGGCGACCGTCAGGCAGAACAGTCCCGCGAAGGTCATGGAGGGGCTCGAAGGGCTGACCTTCGGCGTCTCGGATCCTGCCGAGTCGGTCGGGGCCGCAGCGTCACCCTCCTTCATCTCCTTGGGCTTGTCTTCATGCTGATAGGGCCATCCACCATCCTGCCGCTGCGTCGCGACGAAGCGGTCGGTGACCTTGAGCATGGGGCCGTCGATATTCACACCCCAGCGGGAGGCGACCCACAGGCCGAGGACCGCAAACTGCGTACAGCTGTTGTCTCCCTTGCCCGGCTGCGGCTTCACCCGCTCGTTGTCGTCGACAAGGATCGACTGGGTTGCCGCGGGACAGGAGTAGTGCCAGCCACCGTCGACGTTCTGGCCCGCAACCAGCCGGGCCGCGAGGTCGCGGATCGGCTTCCGGTTGTCCCGGTCACCGACTCGTGAGAGGAGGAGAATGGCGAGCGTGATGTCGTACGTCTGCTTAACGTCATCGTAATTCTTGACGATGTACTTCTGGGCCTTCTCGACGATCGGATCGGAGATCGGCAGGCCGTTCTCGATCAGGGCGAGGGTGCACAAGGCGGTAATTCCGACATCGTGCCCCTTGAACTCCCACGAACCGTCCTCCAGCTGCTGGCTCTTGAGATACTCGACACCCCGGAGCCGGGCCGCCTCGATTTCCTCGAACGTCTGCGCCCAGGCGGGAGCCGCGACGCTCGCGAGAACCATCGCCACCAGAACCATTAGAGAACGAAAGGCTTGCATCGCATTCCTCTTCCGCGCGTGCCACGTTGAATCGCCCCCCATCATGCCAGTTCGCATCAGGACTGTCGATTGTGTCCCTTCCCTTTCTGGCGGCGAGTGTCCATGAGCCCGGGCACCAGGAACGGAACATTAAGGAGCCACCCGCGGCCAATTTTCCGCCACCTCAGTAAACCCCGGCGGATGCGACGACTCCTCGAGCGACAACACCGACGGATGCTGTGACCTGGTCCTTCGTCGATGAAACCCCGGTCGCACCCTCTTCAAGAAGGGCAGGGCTGCTTCGCTTGCTGCCCGTCCGCAGCTCCGAGCGCGACGAACTTGCCGAAGACTCCAATTGGGCCGGTTGTAGCGAACAGTGTCCGGTTTCCGGGAATCTCGGAGGGGGGCATCGCTTGCCCTCCGTGCGAATCCGGAGGGGAAGCACATCTCCGGATTTGACGGACCGGCAGGGTGACCTAGGTTTGCCGGCACCTTGAGCTTCGAGGCCCGGAACCTCCGATCCCCATCGCCCCTTAGAGTTGAGAAACGCGTTCATGAGTCTGTCTGCCACAAGAACGGAAATCGACACGTCGACGCAGCGCCCCCATGCGCCGCATCCGATGGACTCGTCCCGTCTCTTGCTCGCCCTGGCCTCGCTCGTCCGGGAAGGGGCGGCGGAACGGGGGGCTGCCACAGAGGAAGGCGTTCCGCTCGGCGTTCTCCGCCGTCTGCTCGCAGCACTCCACTACCGCGACCCGTTCACGCTCCACCACTCCCGCCGCGTCGCCCTGATCGCCGTCGGTATCGCCGAACGCCTCGGCTGGGAAGAACGGGAGCTCTACGTCCTCGAGGCCGCCGCCCTCCTGCATGACATCGGAAAGATCGGCGTCCCGGACCACATCCTCTACAAGCCCGCAAAGCTCAGCCCGGACGAAGCGGACCTGATCGGCATCCACCACTTCACCGGCGTCGGCCTGCTGCAGGCCTGCCGGATGGACAAAACCACGATCCAGATCGTCTCCGACTGCTACGCCGCCGGGACGAGCGAACACTCGGAGCTGCACCAGGGAGCCCGGATCCTGACGGTCGCCGACGCGTTCGACTCGATGTCGCACGACCAGGTGTACCGCAAGCGAATGTCTCGCGAGCAGATCTTCCGCGAGCTGATCGGCCAGTCGGGGAAGCGGTTCGATCGCAACGTCGTCTCAGCACTCCAGCGATGGGTCGACGCCGACGGGCTCAACATTCTGCAGGAAGAGGACTGCGGCACATCGATGGACGCGAGCGTTCCGGTCGACTCCGAGACGGTCGACGAAGCGCACACGCTGTGCCACATCTTCTCGTACCTCTACCTGCTCGAGACGCTCTACGACGGCTTCTACATCCTCAACAACGACCTCAAGTACATCGTCTGGAGTCGTGGCGCCGAGTCGCTCTTCCGCCGCCAGGGACGGGACGTCCTCAGCGAGCTCTGGTCGCGTCGGTCACTGCAGTGGTCGAACCACGAAGGAAAGCCGTTCATCGACGATGCCTGCCCGATGCAGCGGATGCTCGATATCCCCCGTCCGAGCTGCACGAACCTCCAACTCCCCGATGAAGCCGGAAAGCTGCAGTCGTACGAACTGCTGCTCATGCCGATCCTCGACAGCAAGCACAAGCTGCACGGGATCGCGCACTGCTACCGCGCCCTCGACGAATCGCGCCGCCGAAAGGGGGAGTTCCGCGAACTCAAGCTGGCTGCGACCCGCGACGCCCTCACCTCGCTCCCGAATCGCAAGGAGCTCGAGAATTTCGTGACGAAGGTGTACGGCAAGTACCAGAAGGATCCGTCCGCCAACACCTTCAGCGTGATCTTCGCGGACATCGACCGGTTCAAGAGCATCAACGACACGTATTCGCACGTCGTCGGGGACCAGGTTCTCGTCGATTTCGCCCGCATCCTCCAGGACGAGGTCTATTCTGGCGAGCTTGTCGCCCGCTACGGCGGAGAAGAGTTCGTCATCATCTGCCCGGAAACCGACCTGGAACACGCAGAGCGCCGGGCCGAACGTCTCCGCCGGACGATCGCTGCATCGCTGCTCGGCGGCGACCAGAAGCTGAAAGTCACATCGTCGTTCGGTGTCGCGCAGATCGAGCCGGGGGACCAGCTCGATGACGTGATCCGTCGGGCGGACGAAGCCCTGTTCGACGCCAAGAAGGCGGGCCGGAACCGGACGGCCGTCCGGACGACCATCCAGGCCGCGGTTGCCAGCCCCGCCGAAAAGGAAGGGAACGGGGACCTCTCGACACAGCAGACCGGGACCAACGAGATCACGGTCTACATGAAGACCGCCGTGGCCGCCGACATCCTCGTCTACAAATTGAGCGGGTTCGTCGAAGAGACGCAGGCCAGGCTCGGCAAGGCGACCAAGGAAGAGGTCGAGCTGGTCCTCGGAAAGACGTCGCTCTTCGGCGGCTGGGGGGCCGATCCGGAGCGCCAGCCGGTCAAGATCCAGGTCCATTTCCTCGGCGAGGACCGCACGCGCGGAGCCGCGGTCCGCCAGGAGATGCGGGTCGTTTTCTCCGCAGTCGGACGTCCCAAGTCGCCCGACCAGTTCCAGATCCGGATCACCGAGGTGCTGAACCTGTTCCGCGGGTATTGCGTGGCGGATTGAGAGTCGCGTTGAGCGATAAGGGTTCAGCGTTGAGCGACAACGAGCGGACGCGATACGCTCAACTCCAGACGCTCAACCCGCTACGCCTGATAGCTCATCGACAGGCTGCGCAGCAGCGACTGCTCGAGGTCGAAATCGCGTCCCGCCGGCACCCAGCCGGACGGGGCGGTCTGGCCGACGACCGGGTTCAGGTCGACGTCCAGCGGGCGGCTTTCCTGAAACGTCGCGGCCCCGGGCGAGTTCGCCGCAATGCCCATGACATCTTCCAGCTCGCGATACGCCTCGACCGTCATCAGGTAACCGGGCTGCTGCTCCGCGGGGAGGAACGAAACGCTGACCCGCCGCCGGACCGACTGCAGGGTGCTTTCGAGACGGTTCGCGAGTCCGATCGTCTCCTTGTGCCACGGCTCCAGAACACTTGAGCCGGTCTTGTACTGTGTCTCGATCAACCGCGAGAACCGGTCTTCCCGCGCGATCTCGAACTGGTAGCCATGCAGGACGTCGATCGTCCGCTCCCACAGGACCTCGTCGTT
>JAEYWB010000592.1 GCA_023429275.1 Planctomycetota bacterium | reverse complement strand
GCGATTCTCGACCACTGCCGCGATCCGGAGCGCCGGCACCTCCGTGGAGACTGGCTGCTCTCCCTGGTCCTAATGGACGAACCTCCGGCGACGACCGCCGACCCCGCCGTGAAGAAGGCCACGCGGGACAAGGGCAAGAGCTCCACCGCCGCGGGGAGCCCTCCGGCGGCCAAGCCGAAGAAGGCGAAGAAGCCGGCCCTTTCGGCCCGGCTCAAGAAGAAGTTCAAGGAGATCCTGTCGGAATCGTTTGGAGGGGTGCCCGTCGCGGTCGCCTGGGCGAACGCATGGCAGTCCGACTATCTCGCCCAACAGGCGGCTTACAAGCGGGACAATCCCTTCCTCGACCTTTCGCCCCAGGCGCTGCGGATTCTGGGAGGACTGTATCCGGTCCGCAGGACAGTCCTGCCTGAAGCGGCCGTCGCGCGGCGGTGGGAGCTTCAGTCTGCCGAGGAGCTTCCTATCGGGCTGACGCTCTGGGTGCGAATGTCCCTCCTGATCTGGCTGACCCGGCCCTCCGCATCCGACATGCAGGAGCTGCTCCAGGATGCCTTCGCGGCGGGAGACGACGATTCGCTCCTGTGGGCCGTAGAGGAGTTCGCCCGATTTCCGTTGCCGGAGGAGGCCCCCGGGATGTGGTCCTACCGGGCGTTCTCGGCAATCGCCTCGCGCGACGAGGAGCGAATGCAGCAGCTCGTCGAGAAGGAGCCAGCGCCCGTGGAAGGGATGGGAATGTCCGCCGGTCAACCGGTGCTTCGGGCAATCCTGCAACGGGACCGTCCGGCGGTGGCCGCCGCGCTTCAGGCGCTCCTGGACCAGGAGCGGCAGGCGACCGACCCGGACTGCTTCGGCCTGCTGTCTCGTGCGGCCCACGGCTGCTATCGGGCTGCTCAGTGGCGCGATCCGGATCTCGTCGCCGACTTCGACGTCACCGCGGGCCTCCCCTGGGATACGGAGTTCCACGCCGCCGGCCTGGCGACGCCCCGGCCTCTCGACGGCTTCGATTTCTCGACGACGCCCGCGGAGCTCCGCGATTGGCTGAGGAACCGAACGGTCCCGCCCTGGGCGCGGAAGCTCAAACGCTGACTTCCGCCAACGTTATCGCTTTCCGGCCTCATGTTGCAGCACGCCGGTCACGAGCGCCGTCAGCTTCGGCTCGGCGGCGTTCGCGACGGCGATGATGTCGGCGAGGTTCGCGGGGTGGAGGTTGTCCGGCAGGCACATGTCGGTCACGACCGAGAGACCGAGCGTCCGGAGCCCGGCGTGGACCGCGACGATCACCTCGGGAACGGTCGACATCCCGACCACGTCGGCGCCGATCTGCCGGAGGAACCGGTATTCGGCCCGCGTCTCGAGGTTCGGCCCGGCGACGGCGACCATCACGCCGCGGTGGCAGGCGAAGTTCTCCCGCCGGGCGACCTGCAGGGCGACTTCTCCGAGGGCCCGGTCGTAGGGGGCGCACATGTCGGGAAAGCGGGGTCCGAGGCGGTCGTCGTTGATCCCGATCAGGGGGTTCATACCCATCAGGTTGATGTGATCATCGATCACCATGATGTCGCCGCAGGCGTAGTTCGGGTTCATCCCCCCGACCGCGTTCGTGACGATCATCAGCTCCGCACCGAGGGCCCGGAAAAGCCGGACCGGGAACGTGATCTCCTTGAGGTGGTAGCCCTCGTAGGCGTGGAACCGGCCCTCCATCGCCAGGATCGGCAGCCCGGCCAGTTCGCCGCAGTAGAGCCTTCCTTTGTGTGAAGTCGCGGTGGGCTTCAGGAAATGCGGGATTTCGGCGTAGTCGATGACGGTATCGACCTGGATCCGCTCGACGAGCGGTCCGAGGCCGGTCCCGAGGATGATTCCGGCGTGCGGCGTCTTCGGCCAGCGGCTGCGGAGGAACGACGAGGCGTCCTGAATTTTGTCGAAGAGATCGAGCATGAAAACTGCAAAGTCCGCTGATCGAGCCGGGTGGGAAGAACGCCGTAATTGTGAGACGGGGAGCCGACGCCGTCAAATCGCCGCCGCCGTCGGCCGGTCATCGATGGACCGCGTCGCCGGGACCGGAGGAACTCTGCATCGCGAACCGCTATCGGGCCTCTCCCTCCTCGACGAGAGCGGCCAGCCTCGCGAGGGATTCCCGCCAGCCCATTTCGTTGTCGGCGGGGGCGACGCCGCCCGGCAGTCCTTCGTGGAGCCCGACGAGTTCCGTTCCGCCGTCCCTGTCGGTCAGGGTCGTCGTGATCGTCATCTCTCCCTGCAGGGCCGGATTGTCCGTTTCGAATTCGACCGCCTCGACCACGAGTTCATCGGGGACGAGCTTCACGAACCGGCCGTGGTAGGTGTCGGTGTGCGGCGCGGTCTTTCCCGTTCCGGTCGGTGCGTCGTAAGTGAGGGAGACCCGGAATCGCCCCCCTTCCCTGGCCTCGAATACGTGGACCTCGCTCGTCATGCCGTTCGGGACCCGCCAGGCCGCGATCGCCGTCGGGTCGAGCAGGGCGGCGTAGACCGCGGACCGGGGAGCCCTGATGTGCCGGAGAACGGTGGTCGTGCTCATGGAGGCATCCTACCCCGCTGTCGGCTCCGGGGCACGACGAGCCCGGTGCCCGATCGCACGGGATGACGCGGTCGAGCAGGTGAAGCGGCGGTGACCTTGTCGTGATGACCTGATCTCCTGAGAACAGGCGGCCCCTGGGACGGTGTTGCGCAACATGACGACGCCTCTTCTGTTCGGGCTCGCGATCGCCCTCGCTTATGCCGGAGCACTCCTCTGGGGAGGCCTGGGACGATCTGCGTCGCGAGGAGCGCGGCGGGCATCCTGGATCGGCGCCGCTGTGATCGTGCTGGCTCCGCTGGTCATTCCGCCGCGGGGGGTCATCTGGCGTGCCATTGCGCTCTGCGCGTGCGTGGAGGTGCTGTTCAAGGGAATCGATGACCGTCGTCGACGGCAGCGCGAGGACGATCACGGAATGGAAACGCGGGACGATTTCGGGCGGTATTGCCGGTTCCTGATCCCCTTCCCTCCGTACCTGCTGACCTGGGGAGCACGGGAACGCCGCCTTTCCGCCCGCCCGCCATGGTCGACGACGCTGTCTCGATTCGGCCTCGGAGGAGCGATGATCGCCGCCGGTTTCGGAGGTCTCGATCTCCGGTCCCGTTTCGGACTCGACGCCGGAGTCTTCTGGGTCGATCACCTGCTTGTCGTCGCGCTGTTCGTCCTGACGATCGAAGGGATCTCGCTCGCTCTCGTGACACTCGAACACGCCGCCGGCTTCGACACCGACCCGCCGATGCGGTCGATCCACTTCTCGCGAACGCCGGCCGACTTCTGGAGACGCTATAACGTCCGCGTTCACCGCTGGCTGATGGACAACATCTTTCGACCTGCCGGTGGAGATCGCTTCCCTGTGCGAGGGGTCACGGCGACATGTCTCGTCAGTGCTCTCTTCCACGAAGCGGCGTTTGCGATCGCCACGTCCCGCCTCGACGGTCGGCAGTTCGTGTTCTTTCTCCTTCAGATCCCGGCCGTCCTCCTGTCGCCGCGGCTCGATCGATTCGCCGGTGCAAACGGCGCTGTGGGACGCGTGCTCGCTCACGGCCTGACAGTGCTGTGGTTCGCCGTGACGTCGACCCTGTTCTTCCACGGAGTCGGGAGGGTTTTTCCGTTCGTATTAGCTCGGCCTCCCGTCTGAGGGCGCGGCCCGCGGACGCGTGGGCGATCGAGGCTTCGGCACAGCCGCGATTTCGAGTTGCGGACACGCCTTGCAGGCGAATCGCCAGCAACCAGGCGCTCTCCCTGAGAAACCGACCTTACGGACCGGTCTCGAATCGGCCGAGATACTGGCGTTCGGGACTTCCGCAGCTGAGAATTCGCCGAAGACCAGCCCCGAACGACCGGATGCGGCAGACTGATGCGTCAGGATCACCTCTTCGAGATTCTCTTCCTGACCGGGCTTCCTCTCACGCTCCTGGGGCTTGTGTGGCTGCTCGTGGTCGCCTGGCGGGTCTCGGTCCGATGGGGATTGCTCACGACGCTCCTCTATCCGGCGATGATCCTGCCCCACACGATCCGTCATTGGCCGCGAACGAAGCCTCCGGCCATCATGGTGGCGTTCGGGCTTGTGCTGATGACCATCCCGGCCGCGTACACGCGGTTTGTCCCGGTCGACCTCGGTCCGCACGAACAGATTGTCGCCGGGGAACGGCATCTGACGCTGACCGGCTGGAACAGGACCGATTACTCCGTCATCGCGGCCCGGCCCGATACGGTCGTGCTGCAGATGGCGAACGGCGACGTCACCGATGACACGCTCCGTTATCTCGGGAGCCTTGGAAACCTCCGCGAGCTCGACCTCAGCGACACGAAGGTGACCGACGCCGGCCTCGCACGACTGGCCGAACATCCGAAGCTGGAATCCCTGCGGCTGGCCCGGACCGGGATTACCGACAGCGCATTCGAAGGGACCCTCGACAAACTCCCTTCCCTCAAGCAGCTTGACCTGACCGGATCGAAAGTCACTCCGGATCGCGCCCAGAAATGGCTGGATGCCAGGCCCGACCGGATGGCGATCTGGTGAAGAAGAAGATGCCAGGGGACAGGTGACAGGTGCCAGCCTGCCCCCCTGTCTCCCGCTCCGACCGCTGCCCTGACCCCTCTCCCCTGTCCCCTCTCCCCCACCACGCCCATGCCGCTCACGCT
>JAEYWB010000527.1 GCA_023429275.1 Planctomycetota bacterium | reverse complement strand
CCCGACTCCGCGCGGAGTGGTCGTCGCGGATGAACGGGCGAAGGGACGGGAATTCCGGGGTCAGCAGACTCGCGCGCGCCCGCGAGGAACACCCCGAAAACTCGTCCGTTCGTCCAGATTCGTCGATGCGGCCAGGAGGCTGTTTCAAAGCCCGGACCTCTGTGGCGAATCCCGTCGCGACCGATCGACCGACAGACCTTTGGGGCCTGAAATGGCTTCCAAACCCGAAGACTGTCCACAAATCAGGTCATGGGCTCGGACTGGCATCCGTGGCTACTGCACGACGCCGGGAGAGGAGCTCTTCATTTTCCGGACGGCGATGTCGAAGCCGCCTTCGCCGCCTCGGCAAATGACAGCCGCGGGTCGCCCGCCGTCTTGTCGGTCAGTTCAACATTCACGTGTTCCGACACGAGTGCGACTGCGTGTGGAACATCCAGGTACTTCAGGATATTGAGGAGTGCCGGTCCCTCCCTGTGCGACTTCGGTAGCCCGGTCAGATTCAGGTCGCTCACCGAGTCTTCGAAGAGAGCCGCGTAGAGAGCCCAGACGGTCGCGTCACCCCGGCCCTCAATCGTCAGCGATGCCGGCTTCTTATCTCCAAGGATCTCGCCGATCGCGGCGACCGCGCGGCGGACATCCCAGATCCGCGCGGAATCTTCCGTCTCGCCCAGGAGGTAGAATCGCCGGGTAATGTGATTCCGCTTTTTCGGGTCGCGCGTCCATTCGGTCGGCCCCACTCCGCGCGGAGCGAACCAGAAATGGACCGCCGATTTTGCGGACGATTCATCGGCCGCTTCCCACGGAGCCTTTTCCCAGTCGGCCTGCGTCAAAAGGTGCAGGATGACCTTCGCCCCAGCCTTGTCGGTCCCCGCCGAGTCTGAAGGCCCCTTCATCTTCAGCCCGAGTCGATATGGCCCCTGGCTGACGAACTCCAACTCCGTCACGCCCGTTGAAGGATCCTTCCCGGCCAGTTGCTTCACGTACAAACCGCCCGCCTCATCGCCGCTCGGCCAGGCGCGGAAGGTCTTCTCCAACAGTTTCTGCTTCAGCTCGCCCTGGAGAGTCTTCCACTCCGCGGCGGCGGAGGGGGTGTCCACCGACGCGACCGGGACAAACGATTCGTGAATCTTCGTGTTGATCTCGTCCGTCGGGAGCGTCTCGAAAACCTTGAGCTCCTGCGGCTGGAGGCACTTGAGTGCCGGGATCGTGACGACGCGGTCCTGCTTCTTCAGGAACCGGTCGAACCACACCAGGGCATGAATACGGAGCTCCTGAGTGTCGTTGTGCCCCCCTTCGGTCAGCTGCAGGCCGAGCGAAGCAGGGACCTTCTCGTGGCGAAACACCTCCCGGGCCCCCTGGTAAGTCTTCACCACTCCTTCGAGCGGGAAGATCGGGTCCTTGTCGGTGTTCGAAATGAGAAGCGGACGCGGGGCGACAAGGGCCGCGACCATCGGATAGTCCCACCGGTACGTGTTCACCATGTACATGCAGTCGCAGTGTCCCTCGACGCATCCGCGAACGACGTGGTCGTCGAGATCGGTGATGCCTGCGACGGGGACCGCGCACTTGATGCGTGGATCGAGGGCCGAGATCCACCAGCTGTAGGCTCCGCCGCCGGACCGTCCGGTCACGCCGAAGCGGGTCTTGTCGACCTCGGGCCGCGTCTCGAGGTAGTCGAGTGCCCGGATGCAGTCCCAGGCCTCGACGCCCGCCGGCGTGTACCCGCGGGAGAGCCACCACCACATCCCCTGGTTGTAGGTCCCGTGGTGCAACCCTTCGATCTCGCCGAGCTGAATGGTGTCGATGATCAGGCAGACGTATCCGTGCCGGGCGAGCCACGCCCCGTGGAAGTGGTAGTGCGTCTTGTTGCCGTAAGAGACGCCGTCGATCTTCACCTTGCCGTGCCCGCAGACGTACAGGATCGTCGGCAGAGGCTCGGTGACCACCTTCGGGCGATAGAGATTGCCGGTGACGTACAGGCCCGGCGAGGACTGGAAGTGAAGGTTCTCGACGATGAAGTCGTCGTGTTCGGCGGTCTTCGTGATCACCGGGTTCAGCGGCGTCTTCGCCGGCAGAGGATCAAGCCCCAGCATTTCGTAGAGCTGCTGCCGGTATGTGGCCGATTCCTCGGGCCAGTTCTGCACGTTTCGCAGGACCCGGCTTGTGTTCTCCGTGATCTCCGCGGTCTGGATCGCGAAGTACTCGGCGACCAGCCGGTCCCCCTCCGCCGTGGTCCCTTTGGCCTGTGCAGCGGCGGTCCGCGAAATGTCCTGGCCGCAGGCCGGCGGGATGAAAGCCAGGCCAAAAACCGAGGCGACCGACACGATCGTTCGCAGCGATATCGAGCAGAAGAGCCGCATCCGATCCTCACGGGGCAGGGACGGTGAGAAGGCAATGTGCGCCGGAAGTGCGAAACAGGACAGCGCGCATCATCCCGGAGAACGCATGCACTTTATTGTTCCCATAGCCGGCGGACCACCCTAGAATCCCGGTTCTTGGGGTGTGGCCGAGTCTGGCCCGCCCGCCGTATCGGAGCCGAGTTGTCTATGTCGAGCTTTATTTTTACCAGTGAATCTGTCAGCAGCGGGCACCCGGACAAGGTCTCCGATCAGGTCTCCGACGGCGTGGTCGATGCCATCTTCGCACAGGACCCGCGGGCCCGCGTCGCCTGTGAAACTCTCTGCACCACCGACTTCGTATGCCTCGCCGGTGAAATCACGACCACGGCCAAGGTCGACTACGAAGCGGTTGCCCGCGAAGTCATCAAGGACATCGGCTACACGAGCGACGACATCGGCTTCAACGCCGCGACGTGCGAAGTCCTCGTCAAGCTCCACTCGCAGAGCCCGGACATCGCCATGGGCGTTGACCGCGAAGGGGCCGGCGACCAGGGTCTGATGTTCGGCTACGCCTGCGACCAGACGCAGGAGTACATGCCGCTCCCGATCGCTCTCTCGCACCGCATTCTCAACCGCCTGACCGATCTCCGCCAGAGCGGCGATGTGAAGTGGCTCCGCCCGGACGCCAAAAGCCAGGTCTCGGTCGAGTACAAGGACGGCAAGGCTGTCGGCATCACCGCGGTCGTCGTTTCGACCCAGCACACGCCGGAAGTCGAGAACAAGGAAATCTCCGGCTACATCATCGGCAAGGTAATCAAGGAGACGGTCCCGGCTGCCCTTCTCTCCGGAAACACGAAGTACCACATCAACCCGACCGGCCGCTTTGTGGTCGGTGGTCCGCACGGCGACTGCGGCCTCACCGGCCGCAAGATTATCGTCGACACCTACGGCGGCTGGGGC
>JAEYWB010000523.1 GCA_023429275.1 Planctomycetota bacterium | reverse complement strand
GAGCATCGCCTCGGCCGACAACCCGCTCACCGCGCGGGTCATCGCGAACCGCCTCTGGATGCACCACTTCGGCAAGGGACTCGTTCTGACCCCGGGCGACTGGGGAGTCCGCTGCGAAAAGCCCTCGCACCCCGAGCTTCTCGACCTGCTCGCAAGCCGGCTCGTGCAGAACGGCTGGTCGCTCAAGTCTCTCCACCGCGAGATCCTCCTCTCGGCTACCTACCGTCAGTCGAGTGCGGATTCCTCCAGCGGCCGGGCCGTTGACCCCGAGAACCGACTGCTCTGGCGTCAGAACCGCCGCCGGCTCGAGTTCGAATCGATGCGCGACGCGATCCTCGCCGCCGCCGGTCGTCTCGAACCGACGATGCAGGGACGCCCTGTCAACATCGAGAGCGAGCCGTACACGGGCCGGCGTTCGGTTTACGCCTTCATCGATCGCAACAACTTCTCGGCACTGCTCCGGACGTTCGACTATCCGACCCCCGACACGAGCAGCTCACAGCGGCCGGAAACGACCGTGCCGCAGCAGGCGCTCTTCGAGCTGAACTCGAAGTTCGTCGGCCAGATGGCGGAAGGCCTCGCAAACCGGACCCGGGCCGAAGCTCCGGCCCAGTCCGGATCGGCTCTGATCGAAACCCTCTACCGCGCCGCCCTTTCGCGGAACCCGACCCCCGTGGAAGCGGAGCTGACAGCCGCCTACCTCGACGGCGGCCCCGAGCGGCTGCAGGAACTCGCCCAGATCCTCCTGGCGTCGAACGAGTTCCTGTTCGTGGACTGAGTTGCGGACTCCCTTACCGGCAGTTGTCGAGTGGCGGACGCCGGTCGAGAGCGCAAAGTGTCGCCACCTGATGCCACCAACCGGCGGTTCGTTCGATGGTCCGCCCTGGCGATCGCGGCCGGAGCGGTCGGATTGACGGCCCGCTTCTGGTGGAGCGTCATCGCGCCGTATCCGCGGTCCGAACTCACGATCGATTGGTCGCCATTGGTTTACGGAGCCGCAGGTCTGCTGGCCTCGATCGTTGCCTTGCGGGTCCTGTCCAGTGCGGAAGGAAGCCTGAGGGCCGTTGAGCGCCGGTGGTTGCAGGTCGTTTCCGTCACCTGTGCCGTGGGGTATCTGGTGTTGATGTTCGCTTTCTTCTGGCGATCGTTCCGATAAGTCTGCGGGCCAACTTGCCGGGGCCGTGACAGGTGACAGGTCAGGTCGCCCCCCGTCAGCCGGCTGGGCCGCGGCGTTCACTCGATTGCTGGCGCCGCGCCCTTGAGGGTGGAGGCGTCGTTGTCTCCGGGGTGTCCGTTCGACGGAAGGGAGTGCCACGGAACTATCCGGCGGGAGTCTCTCTCCCGAACCGCGAACCCGCTGGAATGGCGTTCCCGCGGAGGTACTCGTCGATCGACAGCGCGCGCTTTCCCGCCGCTTGAATCCGTCGGATGGCCGCCGCGCCGTCTCCGGTCCGGACGACGACTTCGCCCCCTTCGTTCTTCAGGACTGTTCCGGGGAGCGCTTCGGCGGCGATCGGGCCGGGAACTTCGTCGATGTCGAGAATCAGCAGCCTTGCCGGTGGCCGTCCGGCGACGTGCAGAAACGTGTAGGGCATCGGCCAGGGCTGCATTCCCCGCAGGTGCCAGCCGATCTGCCGCGTTGTCTGTGACCAGTCGATGAGGCCCGCGGACTTCGGCATCTTGGGGGCCTTCGTGACCCCGCCGGCATCCTGAAGGACGGGCCGCGTCGTCCCCTGTTCGATCTCTTCCAGCACCGTCATGGCGAGGTCGGCCCCGAGTTCGGAGAGCCGGACTTCGAGCTCGCCCGCCGTCTCTTTCGGTCCGATCGGCGTCCGGACAACGCCGAGGATCGGCCCGGCGTCGAGACGGGGCTGGATCTGGAAGATCGTCACGCCCGTTTCGCTCTCCCCCTTCCAGACGGCGTACTGAATCGGCGCGGCGCCGCGGTACTTCGGGAGAAGCGATGCGTGCAGGTTGATCGCGCCGAGACGCGTCGTCGTCAGGAACTCGGCCGAGAGGATCTGCCCGTACGCCGCCACGACCATCAGGTCGGCCTGAAGCTCCCGCAGCTCGGCGATCGATTCCGGAGCGTTGCAGTTGGCCGGCTGCATCACGCGGATGCCGTTCTCCCGCGCCAGGTCCCGCATCGGATGGGGATGATCGTGCTTGCCGGGGCCCGTCCGGTCGGGCTGCGTCAGGAGCGCGACGACTTCATGTCGCCTTTCAGCGCCGGGGGAGGACCGCTCAAGGAGCTTTCGAAACGTCGGCAGAGCGAACTCACCGGTCCCGACCATCACCAGACGCATGCCGAACTCTCCTTCCCGATCGCGGAAAGGCGTCGATTGTAGCAGCCGCACGGATCCAGCGAGCGGCGGAACGACCGGCGCTGTTGTCTTCGCTCTCTGTTGCCGGCGTCTGGAAGCTGTTTCAAGACCATCATTGCCACAGAGATCACAGAGGACCTCGGTGTTCTCTGTGTGACGAACCGTCCGATCTTGTTCAGCGGCGCAAATTCTCTGAGTACGCCGAAGGCTTCATGACGCAACACCTTCGGTGTAGAGCCTCCATCGCTCCGCTCCTGACGTCACTGACCCTCTTCAAGATCCTTCGTCGTCATTGTCGCCCGATCGGTTGCTGCTGTGCCGCGC
>JAEYWB010000498.1 GCA_023429275.1 Planctomycetota bacterium | reverse complement strand
GTGACCTCCTGGGGGGACTGGCCGATCGGGGCTTCGACGTAGACATCCTTGCCCGCTTCGACCGCCTCCCGGGTGATCCGGGCGTGCCAGTGGGCGGGGGGGGCGACGAAAATGGCGTCGATCGACGGGTCGTCGAGCAGTCGCCGGTAGTCCGAGACGGTCTTGGGGTGGCTCGAAAAGCGGTCGGCAAACTCGGACCGGAGACCGTAGAGGACCGAGGAATCGACATCGCACAGGGCGCCGACCCGGGCGGCGGGCTGATTCAGAAGTTCTGTCAGCAGCTCCTTACCCCAGGCCCTGCCGCCGACGATCGCGACAGAGACCGGATCCTGCGACGAGGCGGCCTGCGATTTCCCCTCGAGACCGACCAGGGCTGCCGCGACGCCTGCCGCATTGGCACTCCGCGACAAAAACTGGCGGCGGTTTCCTTCGCGATTGAGAAACTGTTCGATGTTCATAAGCGCTTGGCGGGACACGGGAATCTCTCTGTTTCCCGGTGCCAAAAGTGTACCAGATTCTCCCGACTTCCGGTGAAGGAAATCCGCTGTCCGGCAAACCGGCTCGACGGAAACGCGGGAATCGCAATAATTCGCTCGCTCAAGAAGCCGGCCGCCCCGTTTTCCCCCAGGGCCCGGCCCCTCCGGGCCAAGACCGGCCCGTCCCGCCTCCTTTTCAGCTTTATGACACCGCCGAACCTGACGCCCGCCTCCCAGGGTTACCGCATGCCGGCAGAATGGGAGCCGCACGAGGCGATCTGGCTCTCCTGGCCTCACCGTGAGGCGACCTGGCCCGGCGCTTTCGACAAAGTCCCGGGCGTGTTCGTGCAGATTGCCCGGCGGATTGCCGAATCCGAGCTCGTCCGGATCAACGTCGGTGACCCGCAGATGGCCAAGCGGGTCAATTTCTTACTACAGGCGGGCGACGTCAATATGGAGCGGGTTCGGCTCCACTACAACCCGACCAACGACGCCTGGTGCCGCGACCACGGGCCGATCTACGTCGTGCGGGACGTCGATGGCCGCCGCGCGCGGGCCATCCCCGACTGGGAATACAATGCCTGGGGGGGCAAGTACCCTCAACACGACAAGGACAACGCGATCCCCCGGCGGATCGCCGACGAGTTCACGGAGCGGCGATTCGCGCCGGGGATCGTCCTCGAAGGGGGATCGATCGACGTGAACGGGCAGGGGACCGTCCTCACGACCGAGGCGTGCCTTCTGAACAAGAACCGCAATCCTCACCTGACCCGCGAGCAGATCGAGCAGTACCTCGCTGACTACCTCGCCGTGAAGAAGGTTCTGTGGCTGGGGGATGGGATTGTCGGGGACGACACCGATGGGCACATCGACGACCTGACCCGTTTCGTCTCTCACGACACGGTCGTCACGATCGTCGAGAAGGATCCGGCCGACGTGAACTACCGGGCTCTGCAGGAGAACCGCGAACGGCTGCAGGGGATGACGATCGAGTCGGGGGAGAAGCTCCAGGTCGTCGAGCTGCCGATGCCGAATCCGGTCTCGGCCGGCGACTTCCGGCTTCCGGCGAGCTACGCGAATTTCCTGATCTGCAACACGAAGGTCCTTGTGCCGACGTACCGCTGTCCCCAGGACGCGGAGGCGATCGGGATCCTCCAGGAGCTCTTCCCTGGTCGCGACGTCGTCGGGATCGACTGCACGATGCTCGTGTGGGGGCTCGGGGCGATCCACTGCATCTCGCAGCAGCAGCCGAGTGCTGTCAGCACCGCGGCATAGTCAGGCTCGACTCCCGTCGAAAGTGGACATTGCGCAGTGAACCAGCCGCCGGAAGACGCCAGCGTCCGGTTCCTGATGTCGCGGCAGTTTGACGGATGAGAGCCGCGGGGTCCCGTGAGGAAGGGTGGGTTGGCTCTCTTGGGAGTCCGTTCAGGGCATGGAGTGCCGTATTACTGTGGTGCGGCGGGTGAGGCGAAGACCTGCGTGTAGTAGGGCCTTCCCTCGCTGCTCCGGGCCAGGCCAACGCCGATCTCACGATAGTCGGTGCTCAGGATGTTGGCCTTGTGGCCCGGGGACTGCATCCAGCCCGCGACCGCCTCCTTGGTTGTCCCCGCCCCTTCGGCGCAGTTCTCGCCCGCGGCGCGCGAGAGGTACTTCGAATCCCGCAGACGGATCTCGAAGCTTCGGCCGTTGACCTGATGCGAAAGTGTCTTCGCCTCCGCCATCAGCCTCGATTGATCGCGGGCCATGGTCATCAGCGCGGGATTCACCGTGAGCGGCGGGAGGTTCAGCTTCTTTCGCTCCGCGTTCGTCTGGTCGACGAGTGCTTGCTCGTCCTCCGAGAGCTTGTTGTCGGCTTTGCCACTTGCCGGCTGACCCGATGTCCCCTCCGCGGGGACCGGAGCGGGAGCGGGCTCGAGAGACCATGTGCCGACAAACGACCCTTTGACCTGGCCTCCGAGGGCGCCGGGGGAACCCGGCGGCTTTGAGGCGTCGGCAGACTTTGGAGTCCAGTCGACCTCCCCTTCGAAGGAAAACCGGAACTTGAATCCGGCGGGCTTGGGGGCCGCCGACTCCTGAGCGCTGCCGGAAGAGGGGGCAGCAGCCTGAATCAGGGCCAGTTGGAAC
>JAEYWB010000497.1 GCA_023429275.1 Planctomycetota bacterium | reverse complement strand
GACGACGATCGTGGAGTGGGACGAATTCGTCGGCCGACTCGATCCGATCGACTACGTGGAAGTTCGAGCCCGCGTGAGCGGTTACCTCGATTCGACCAATTTTCGCGAAGGGCAGATCGTCAAGCAGGGGGATCTCCTGTGCGTGATTGACCCGCGTCCGTTCGAAGCGGAAGTTCGCCGGACCAAGGCCGATATCGAACAGTCGGAGGCCCAGGTGCGGCAGGCCTCCGCCTCGGTTTTGCAGGTCGAGGCGGAGGTCCAGGAGGCTCAAGCCCGCCACGATCTGGCGGTGAAGCAGCTCGAACGTTCCCGCAAACTCGTCCAGCAGGATGCCGTTTCGCAGGAAGGGTTCGACGTCCGCGACTCCGAGGTCCGCCAGGCGAATGCGAACCTCCGCGCCGCCAACGCCCGGCACGAGCTTGCACACACCCAGGTAGCCTCGGCGGAGTCGGCGGTCGCCTCCGCAAAGGCGCTGCTGTCGATCGCGCAGCTGAACCTCGAGTACACCCAGGTCCGGTCGCCGATCACGGGACGGATCAGCTCGCGGGCGGTCACCGAAGGGAATCTCATCAGCGGCGGCACGGCCGATTCCACTCTCATTACGACGATCGTCTCGCTCGACCCGATTTACTGTCACTTCGACACCGACGAGCAGTCGTACCTCAAGTACGTCCGGCTGGCCCAGGAAGGGAAGCTCGGCAGTTCGCGTGAAGTGAAGCACCCGGTGTACGTCGGTCTCGCCGACGAGGCGGGACAGTTTCCGCACGCCGGGCACATGGACTTCGTCGACAACCGGCTCGACCCCGAGACCGGAACGATGCGCTGTCGGGCGATCCTGCCGAACCCCGATCTCTCGCTGACTCCGGGGCTGTTCACCCGGGTGCGTCTCCCCGGAAGCGGCCAGCATACCGCTGTCATGATTCCCGACCTCGCGATCGCCACGGACCAGTCGGAAAAGTACGTCCTGGTCATCGATAACGAGAACAAGATCGTCCGCAAGACGGTCACGCTCGGCCCCCTCTACCAGGGACTGAGGATCGTTCGGAGCGGACTCGACGGCTCGCAGCGGTTCGTCCTGCAGGGAATTCAGCGGGCCGTCCCCGGCGCCCAGGTGACGGTGACGAAGGAAGTCCAGTCTGAGCTCAAAGATGACGGCCTGCCGACCGACAGCCGGCCGGTGCCGAAGGAGCAGTGGCTCTCGCGCCCCGAGCACAAGCCCCGCAATTCCGCCGCGGTCGCTGGCGATTCTCCGCAAGGGGATGAACTCGGCAAGTTGAATTGAGATGCCGCTCCGCCCGCTCCGCAGCACGACCTGACAGGTCGTGCGAATCTCGAAACGGGCAGCACTTCGGAAGCTCGGCAACGCGCGGAACGACCTGGAAGGTCGTTCTCCAGGGCGCGGCCGACTGCGTGACACACACTACAGCGACCCACCATGAAGTTCGCCCACTTCTTCATTGATCGCCCGATCTTCGCGACGGTCATCTCGATCGTCACGATGATCCTGGGAGGGATCGCGTATCTCTCCCTGCCGGTCTCGCAGTATCCCGACGTCGTCCCGCCGACGATCGTCGTCCGGGCGGTCTATCCCGGGGCCTCCCCCGAGGTGATCGCCGACACGGTCGCGACGCCGATCGAGCAGGAAGTCAACGGCGTCGAAGACATGCTCTACATGTCTTCGCAGTCGACGACCGACGGCGTGATGCAGCTGACCGTGACGTTCAAGCTGGGGACCGATCTCGACAAGGCGCAGGTCCTCGTCCAGAACCGGGTGTCGACGGCACTGCCGCGGCTTCCCGAAGACGTCCGCCGTCAGGGGGTCACGACGGTCAAGCAGTCGTCGAACTTCCTGATGTTCATTCAGCTCTACAGCGCCGACAAGACGTTCGACGAGCTGTACGTCAGCAACTACGGGCTGATCCAGATCAAGGATGAACTCGCCCGTATCGACGGGGTCGGCAGCGTGATGCTCTTCGGCCTCCGCGAGTACAGCATGCGCGTCTGGCTCGATCCGGACCGCATGGCGCACCTGTCGCTGACGACCGCCGACGTCGCGGCCGCCCTCCGCAGCCAGAACGTGCAGGTCGCCTCCGGAATCATCGGACAGCCGCCGCTCGACAAGTCGGGCGACTTTCAGTTGATGGTCAGCACCCTCGGCCGGCTGCTCGATCCGGAGCAGTTCGCCAACCTCGTGGTCCGGACCGGCCAGGACGGACGTGTCGTTCGCGTGAAAGACGTCGCGCGGGTCGAGCTCGGCGGCCGCGATTTCTCGCTGCAAGGCTACCTCGACGGCATGGAGGCGATCGGGATCGGCCTGACGCAGCGTCCCGGTTCGAACTCCCTCTCGACCGCGCAGGCGATCGAAAGCCGGATGAAGGAGCTGTCGCAGAATTTCCCGAAGGGGCTCGACTACGGCATCATCTACAACCCGACCGTCTTCGTCCGGAAGTCGATCGAGTCGGTCATGCACACCCTGTTCGAGGCAGCGGTCCTCGTCGTCATCGTGGTGCTGGTGTTCCTCCAGAACTGGCGGGCGACGCTGATCCCGCTGATCGCGATCCCCGTATCGCTGATCGGGACGTTTATCGTCATGGCGGCGTTCGGGTTCTCCCTGAACATGCTGTCGCTGTTCGGGCTCGTGCTGGCGATCGGGATCGTCGTCGACGACGCGATCGTCGTGGTTGAGAACGTCGAGCGGCACATTGCGGCGGGGCTCTCGCCACGGGATGCGGCCTACAAGGCGATGGACGAAGTGACCGCGGCGGTCATCGCGATCGCCGTTGGCCTTTCGGCGGTGTTCGTACCGACCGCATTCATCAGCGGTATCACCGGTCAGTTCTTCCGGCAGTTCGCCCTCACGATTGCGGTCTCGACCCTCCTGTCGGCCTTCAACTCCCTCACGCTCAGCCCCGCGCTGTGCGCCATCCTCCTCCCGGCGCACGGAGCAAAGAAAGACTGGTTCACCCGCCTGTGGGACTTCTGCTTCGGCTGGTTCTTCAGGGCCTTCAACCGCGCCTTCGAATGGACCAGCGG
>JAEYWB010000442.1 GCA_023429275.1 Planctomycetota bacterium | reverse complement strand
GCGCGGCACCGCCCGCTACGAGATCGTGAACTCGTCCAGGTTGGTAGCCGCTTCGAGCTCGGTCGTCGTCGAAAGACGGGACTGAACGAAATGCATCCACGCCTCGGTCGGCAGTCCGTAGGGGCGGAATTTCTCGGCCGTTCCGCTCTCTTCGCGATAGAAGAGCGCCCGATGAACTCCGAGTTTGGAAGCGGCGGGCGAGTCGATAAGGTTGCTCGAATCGGACTGGTTCATCTGGAACGCGATCCGGCACTCGAGGTCCTTCATTGATGTCCGGCTGATCCACCGCTCGAGATTGTTGTACGAATCGCACCACGCCACGACATGGATTCCCGCCTCCGGCCCGTTCGCCAGGAGGTCGGAGAACATCTTCGAAGGCTGTGGCGGCTTGTCGCTCGTCTCGCTGGACCCGAACCCGCCCAGGGAGAATTCGTCCTCCCCTTTCCGCAGATCGCGGAACTTGCTGAGGTGGTAGATGAACAGGAATACGGGAGGACGGACCTCGTCCCGATGCTCGTCCCGGTCCTTCCATTCGGCGTAGACTTCTGACAGAACCCGCTCGGTATCACGTGGCGTCGAACGGACGACGCTCCCCGGCAGGCAATCGGTGATCCGCTTCCATTGCTGCCCTTCCGGAGAATCGACCGGAGTGCCGTCGAGCACGTAGAACCGCGCCGTCCGGGAGGCTTCGCCCAGGTCGACCTGCCCGGCGAGCATCAGGAGCCCGGTCCCCATCAGCCCCTGAGCCGCCTCGGGATCCGAACCGACGATCAGCAGGTGGCTGCCAGTCTGACGGTGGAACGTGAACGAAGTCGGCTGCTTGATCTCCACCGCTTCGCCGAGCCACATCGTCGGAGAGGTCCGGACCCGGTCTTCCACCCCCTGTTCAAGAATCCGCCGCGCCGCAACGTTCCGTCCCGCCTCCGAGGGGATGTTCCCCTCGAAGACGATCGGCGGTTCGAAGTCTCGGTTCCTGCGCTCGGCCAGCTGCTGAATCCTCTTGAGGTACTCCTCGCGTTCGTCGTCCGAAAGCCAGGCGATCTGGAACGGGTGGGTCCCTTCGAGCAGGCCGTTCGCGTCGTTGTAGATCGCCTCGCCGGGCCGCGTGAGAAGCCGGGCCGCGGTGTTCTCCTCGCTGAGGATCAGGTGCGCATCGGCCTCGCTGCACTGCAGCGCGACCCGCACCGCGACCTGGCCGAGCGTGCTGCGGGCGAGCGAATAAGCCCCGCCAAGAGTCTGCGATCCGAGCACGACGTGGATTCCGAACGCTCGCCCCTGGCGGACGAGGCGGTCGAGGAGGAGCGCGGCCGACTGGCCGAGCTTGTCGTCCTCGATGAAGAATTCCTGGAACTCGTCGACGACAAGGAGGATCCGGGGGAGAACCGCCTCGGGATTGGCGTTCCGGTATCCGGCGATGTCCTGCACGCCATGCCGGCGGAAGAGTTCGCCTCGCTCCTGCAGGACCTCATCGAGCCGCTGCAGCGTGCTGACGCCGAACTCGCGGTCGCTCTCGATGGCGATGACGCGGGCGTGCGGCAGCGCGAACTCGGCGTAGTCCTTGAACTCGACCCCCTTCTTGAAGTCGATCAGGTAGAAGTTGACCTCGTCGGCCGAATAATGCAGCGACAGGTTTGTGATCAGGGCGTGAAGGAACGTCGACTTCCCGGACCCGGTCTTCCCCGCGACGAGCATGTGCTGGCTCGTCCCGCGTCCGAGCTGCAGACGCTGCAGCTTGGTCGCCCCTGCCCGGCCGAGCGGAATGTCGATCCCCTTGCGGCTGTCGTGCGTCCAGTAGGCGTCCGGCTGCGGGGCGATCCGCTGGAACGAGACTTCGACGCGTCTTGCGTCCTTCGAAGCATCGCCGACGCGCTTGACGACGCCGGTGAAGACCTCGGGGCCCGGTGGTTCATCGATCCGGAGGGGCCAGCGAGAGAGCTCAGGAATCGTCGATTGAAACGCCCCCTTGTCCCTGCCGGCCCGGTCCCGATCCGTCGGCTGAGGTTCTTCGTCCCAGTCCCTCATCGCTGCGGCGGCCGCGGCGGAGGTCCCGCCCTGATGCCATTCGAAGGTGGTGCAGGCGGGTTCGATGTCCGACAGTGCAAAGCCGTTCGGAAGATCCTTGCTCGTATCGACGCTCATCAGCGTGTAGACGCCGCACCGCGGGCCGCTGTTGACGATGCTGACGAGCCGCCGCGCAGCGATGTCGCTGAACTTCGACGGGAAGTCGCTGATGACGAGGATGTGGTACGGCTCGGCCACTTCGCCGGCGTGCTCGTTGTACTCCTCGATCGTCGAGAACTCGTTCCGCAGGTACTTCTGCAGGACGTTCTCCATGTGCTCGGTCAGGTCCGCCAGCCGGGATTCGATGTGGCCGGTCTCGGTCCAGATGCGGCTCGTGACAAGCAACTCGTCGTAGTCCGCGAGGTGCATGAACCCGGCGAAGCTCTCGCCGAGTCCGATCGGGTCGATGATCGTGTAGCGAAGCTTCCCCGGCGGCAGGTGCGTCAGGAGCCGGAGCATCGCGGTCTGCAGCGTCTTGACCGCCGCCTCCCGTGCGAGCGGTCCCTCTCCTTTGAGGAGGAGCGACGCCTGCGAAGGAAACGCTAGCGTTGCCGGGAGAGCGAACTCGGTCTGCCGCGGGGCGAGACGGACATCGGAGGGGATGGCGCTCGGCCAGTCGTGCAGGTCCAGCGCGAATTCGCCGATGCGGATGAACGGGGGAGGAGACTTGGCTGGCACCCAGTCCGCCGCGAGTGGTTGGCTCCAGTCGCCATACACCGCGTCGCTCTCGGCCTGGGACGAAGCGGCTTCCTCCTGAAAACGGCGAATCGCCTGTTCCCAGGAGGTCTTCAGCTCGTGCCAGGTGGTCGCCTGCCTCCGCCGGCGTTCGGCCGAGTAGCCGGACAGCTCTGTTTCCAGCTTCTCGAGGTGCGCGTCGTACTGGGCGGTCGCGTCACTGACCTGGCGGGCCGCTTCGGCGTCGATCGCCGCCAGTTCGGTCTCCCGGGCGGTCTCGATCGCCTCGCGCCGGGCGGTGTGCGTCGCGCGGATCTCCGCGAGTTCACGGTCCCTGAGCGTTTCGATCTCGCGGACCTTCTCCTGCTGGGCCTGATCGTACCTCTTGAGGGACAGCTCGCGTTTTCGAAGCATCTCGCGCTGGCGGATCTCGAACTCCCGCTGTGACAGCCCCATTTCTTCCTGGGCGAAGGCGAGCCAGCGGCGATGGGCCCACGCCGCCTCGGCGGTCGCCTGCTTGAGGGAACGCATGACGTCATCGAACCGCATGATCGCCAGCGTGTAAAGCACCCCCGTCAGCAGCAGGCTCGCGACAAAGCCGATCCCGGCGGAGGCCATGATCCAGGGGAGCGACATCCGTCCCCCGGTCATCTGCAGCCAGGCTGGGTTTCCGAAAAGGAGAATCGGGACGATGAGGAGGACCGTCACGACGGCGAAGGTCGCGATGGCATTCATCCCCCGGAACAGGAGGGGCAGGGGCATCGCCCGGGCGGTCTTCAGAAGACGGTCCGCCTGATCGACCTGGCTGCGGAATCGCTCGGAGGCTTCTTCCCGGTTCCTGGGAGGGGACGCCGGCTCCGTGGGAGGGCCACCTTCCCAACCCCGCGACGAGGCGAAGTCATTGACCTCGGCCTCGAGGACGCCAAGTTCGGCGATCTGCTCATCTCGCGACTTGAGGAGCAGGGTCTTGAAACGATCGAACTGCCGGCGGGGACTGTCCTCGGCGGTGTCGTCCATGACGGACGTGGTCACCCAGGTGCTGTCGCGGTGCTGGGTCGTGATCTCTTCGAGCTCCGCTCCCCGGGATTCGTTGATGGCCCGCGAGGCGCGGCGGTAGTCCTGTTCGATTTCGTCGAGCTGTCCGGAAAAGGCCTCCTCCCGTTCGGCCCGGAAGCGGGCGTGGTCGGCCTGGAGCTGCTCGAGAACCTCATCCCGCTGCCGCATCGTGGCCCGGATCGCCTCCTGGTAGGCAAGAAGCTGCGGGTCGTGCGTGAGCTGAAATTGCTCGCTGTTCTCCTGCTCGGCCTTGTCCCGGGCAGCGATGGCCCGCTGCAGGCCAGAAAGCATCTCTGAATAGCGCGAGAGCATGAGGCGGCGGGATCTCTTCGGCAGGCAACGGTGAGGAACAATCTCCTTCCGATAATACAGGCTCTTCGCGGCGCCGGGCAGCGGGCGCGGCTGGTTTGCGAGGATGTCGGTCGCCCGAAGTCGAAAACCGGTCTCGTCTTCCGAATCCAGGAACATTCGCGGCTGTCCTCCCGTTCCGTTGAGTCTCCTGAGGAGAAATACGGATTCGGGTGGTCCGCGATAACTGCCGGCCCGCTCGGTGTCGTGACATTTCCTTGTCGCAAGGAACGTCCGGACGCAGAGGGGAGGGGATCGCTGCTGTGCGACACGTGGTCGCGGACTACGAAGCGGGCGCGGTCCCGAGAGTTTTTCTGACGGCATTGGCGAGCCGCCGCATTCCCTCCCGGATCCCTTCCGGAGACTGAACGCCGTAGCTCAGCCGCATCTGGTGCTTCGGAACGCTCTCCTTCGGCCCGGCGTACGACAGCTCGCCCGGGACGTACATGACCCCTTCGGCGACCGCGGTCCGGAAGAGGTCCGACCGGAAGCCTGTCGGGACTCGCTCCGGAAGCGACATCCAGACGTAGAGCCCCCCGTGCGGACGAACCCAGGAGACGCCGGGGATTTCCGAGAAGAACTCGTCCGCCGCGGCGAGCATCGCGTCGCGCTTGGCCCGATAGGCTGCGCAGACCTGCTCGACATGAGCTCGATACTCACCGGACTCGAGTACCGTCGCCAGAAGGTGCTGGTTGAAGTTGGAGGAGCCGAAGTCCTCGTTCCCCTTCCGGTCGCAGACCGGCTTCACGAGATCCTTCGGAAGGATGGCGAAGCCGACCCGGATCCCCGGCGAAAAGCTCTTGGAGAAGGTCTGGGTATAGATGACGTACGCCCGTTCGGCGTCGTGCCCCCAGATGCTCGGATGGACCGGACCGTCGTACCGAAGCTCACGGTAGGCGGCGTCTTCGAGGACGCAGATGCGGTGATACTTCGAGTACTGCTTCGCGAGTTCAACGATCCGCTTCCGCCGGTCGTCCGCGAGGCTGATGCCGCTGGGATTGTCGTAATAGCTGACCGAGTAGATCAGCTTCACCCGGGGCAACTGCCCGGCCTGTTCGAGAATCTGCAGGGCCGCTTCGAGGCGGTCGGTGTTCATCCCGTGCTCGTCGGCGGGAATCACCACCGGCTCGGCCCCGACCCCGTCGAGGTTGCCGCAGAAGACGAAGTAGGTGGGGCCGGAAATGAGACAGATGTCCCCCGGATCGAGAAGGACCTCGCACGCGAGCGACAACATCTGCTGCGAGCCGGTCGTCAGAACGATCTGCTCGCGGGAAAGACCGAGTGCCTCCGGATCCTTTCCCTCCTGAGCGGCAAACAGCTTCAGCACCTGCTCACGGAGCCGCTCGGCCCCGGCGGTGGTCCCATACTGCAGGGCCTGCCTCGCCCTGGCGTCGTTCGACAGAAGCGCCTGGCAGGCGTGCTGAGTCTCGGCGACCGGGAGCGAACCGGCATCGACGAGTCCCGCCGCGAGCGAAATGACCTGCGGGTTTTCGACCGCCTGCTGCATCAGGAAGCTGATGGCCTGTTCTTTGGCGTAGTGCCACCGTTGGCTGAGCTTGAGAGGCAGTGTCGGCATAGGGGGATGCAGGAAGGGCTCGACGGGCGAGCGGGTCAGGGAAACTCGGGACGATGCGGCAGCGGACACCTGCCGGCGGTGCCGGGTTCGATTCCGGAATGGTTCGGTCAGGGAGCCGCGCGGTCGAGGACCGGGATTGGGAAATCCTTTGCGGGGGTGTGCTCCGTAGCGAGGATCGATTCCAGACGTTTCAACACATCGGGGTGCTCTGTTGCGACGTCCTGCGACTCGGTCGGATCGGCGGCCAGGTCGTAGAGTTCTGTCTTGATCACACCGGTCCGGGCGGCCGGCTTCAGCTTCTGACGGACCGCTTTCCATTGTCCTGCCCAGACCGCCTGCTGGCCTCCGTAGCCTGGAAACTCCCGGTAGAGGAACTCCCGAGGCTCCTGTGACTTTCCAAGGAGCGTCGGGGCGATCGTTCTTCCGTCGAGTTTCGACGGCGCAAACTCAGGGCTCCCAGCGAGGTCGAGCAGAGTCGGCATCCAGTCTTCGAAGCCGCTCAGAAGGGCCGACGTACTCCCAGCCGCGATCTTTCCCTTCCAGGAGACAAGGAGCGGCGCGAGGATCCCCCCCTGGTAGAGCGACCCTTTCCGGCCGCGGAGATTGCCGCACGACTGAAAGAAGTCGCTGTCGGTCCCGCCGAGACGGTCATAGAGCGGCCCGTTGTCGGAGGTGAACACGAAGATCGTATTCTCGGTGAGACCGAGGGACTGCACCGCCTGCTGGATGTCCCCGACATGTTTATCCATGCGAGTCACCATGGCGGCATAGCAGGCTCGCGGTGTTGGATGGGGAAGGTAGTTCCGCTCGCCGCGGTACGGCTCTTCCTCGAACTTGCCGGCGTATTCGGCGATGGCGTCGGGCGGGGCCTGCAGGGCGAGGTGCGGAATCGTCGTCGGGACGAACAGGAAGAACGGCCGGTCCTTGTTGTCATGGACGAACTTGACCGCCTGCTCGGCAATCAGGTCGGCCGAGTAGTCCGGCCCCGAGTAGCGGGCGTAGCTCGCGGGGTCGGCAGCGTCCGCAACCTCCGGAAGCTTCTGGTGGGCCGAAAACGGGGGGTTGCGAAGCTCGATCTTCCTGTCGTTGCTCCACAGGTAGGTCGGGTAGTAGTTGTGGGCGACTGCCTGATCGTTGTAGCCGTAGAACGTGTTGATCCCCTGCCGGAGCGGGGCTCCGGTCGATTCGGGACCGCCGAGCCCCCACTTCCCGAACGCTCCGGTGACGTATCCCGCCCGCTGAAGCAGTTCGGGCAGGGTGACCGTCTCC
>JAEYWB010000372.1 GCA_023429275.1 Planctomycetota bacterium | reverse complement strand
CGTCACCTCGACCGGAAGGAGCCAGGGCCAGCCTTCGCCGTCAGCGACCCTTCGTGCGATCTCGATCGCCTCCTCGTCTGACATCTCCGGGTTCTTTCGTAGCTCAGTCGATGTAGACGAGTTCATTCAGGCTGAAGAGGGCCTGCGCCAGATCGACGCGGGCGAGGTCTGCGGGGTTCGGCTTGCCGGCGGCGGCGTACTGCCCGGTCTGCCGCGCGAGGAACTCGACGGCGGTCGTCCGCTCCTCGGGACGCGGCTCCCGTCCGAAAGCGAGCTGGTAGCCCCGGGTCACCGTCTCGTCCGGCGTCTCTCTCTTCATCCGCTGCGCGAAGGCTTCGGAATACTGCCGCCCCTGCGGGCTGTTGAGGAACATCAGCGCCTGCGGGGCGATCGTCGTCGTCGGCCGCTGGCCGATGCTGACGAGGTGTTCCGGCCAGTCGAAGAGCATCATCATCGGGATGAGGCCGCTCCGCTTGATCTGGAAGTAGACACTCCGCCGGCGCATGTTCTGGTCGAGCGTTCCCGGCGCGTACATCGTCCGGTCGAGGAGCCCGGAGATCGCCAGCAGCGAGTCCCGGATCGGCTCCGCCTCGAGACGCTGCGGCGCCCGCCGCCAGTGGAGGACGTTCTCGCGGTCAATCGCCGCGCGGGCGTCGTCGAAGGTGCCGTCCTGACGGTAGACCGCGCTCGTCATCATCAGCTTGTGCAGCCGCTTCAGCTTCCAGCCGTTGTCCACAAGATCGCTGGCGAGCCATTCGAGCAGCTCCGGATGGGAGGGCCTCTCCCCCTGGATCCCGAAATCGTTCGGTGTCCCGACGATCCCGCGGCCGAAGTGGTGCTGCCAGAGACGATTGACGATCACGCGGGCAACGATGTTCCCGGCTCCCTGCCGCGGGTCCGTCATCCAGTGGGCGAGCGAGGCGCGGCGGAATGCCGTCTGTGTCCATCCGCTTGGCGGCGGAACGGTCCATGCGGACGACGGCTTATCGGCCGGCAGCAGGACCTGCAGGAAGCCGGCATCGGCGACCCCATCCTTCTGGTTGACGTCGCCACGCTTGAGGAAGTGCGTCTGGGGATAGAAGGGTGGAAAGCCCCGGTCATCGGCGTGATGCGGAAGATGAGGACGTCCCTCGGTCGTGACGAGAACCTTCGTCTTCTGGAGCCCCGGCCCCTTCGCGTTATGCTCGGTGAGGGCCTGCGAGCGCTTCGCCCACTCCGGACTGCGGGGGGCAAACCAGCGGATCGCGGCCTTCCAGGCGTCCGACTTCTCGTCGGGATTCGCCTTTGCCGCCGCGAGGGCCTCGCGGACCTTCGGGTCGGTCATCGCGCCACCGACGACTGCGGCCGCCTGAGGGGCGGTCGCGAGCGAGAGCCGAAAACGGCCGATGGAATGCTGCGGGTTCGGGTGGGCCATTGTCAGCGTGATCGTCAGCCGTGTTCCTTCCGGGAACCCGGCCGGCTGCTCGAAGTCGAAGACCGCCGCCTGATCCCGGCCGATCCCGCCGACATCCACCGCCCAGCCGGTTGCGGGGTCCTCGTCGAGCGAGGCCGCGACAGAGAGGTTTCCCTTGTTCTGTTCGTGGGTGGCCCGGGCGGCGGCGAGTCTCAGCGTCACCGGCGCGCCATCTCCCTTCAGCGGCCTCGCCGTGACAGTGACGTGGCTGAGAACGAAGTTTCCGTTTCCCGCGCGGCCCGGCCCCTTCTGAGGGAGCGAGTCGTGCTTCAGCGCTTCGATCCGCAGGCCGGTCAGGCCGGATCGTGTCGTCTCGCCGGTGATCGTCAGGGTCTCCTTCGCGGGGGCCTTGCCGCTGGCAAGGAACGACCCGTCTCCCTGAGGAGCGTAGACTTGGTTCGCGGAGGCCGAGACCACGGGAGAGGCGAGGGGTTCCCATGGTCCGATGTCGGACTGCGGATCGTAGGTTGAGAGCCAGGTGCGGAACTCCCCGGGGAGCGAGGCCGTCTCGTACTGTTCCACCGCCCGCTGGAGTTCGTCCTTCCTGGCGATGAACTCGTTGTACCGCCGGGCGTTCCCTTCGGGATCGAGATCCATCTCGAGCTCGCTCCGGATCGCCGTCGAGAAGGTCGCGGCCATCCGGTAGTAGTCCTTCACCGGGATCGGATCGAACTTGTGGTCGTGGCAGCGGGCGCATCCGACCGACAGGCCCAGGAATGCGACGCCGGTCGTCGCGACCATGTCGTCGAGTTCGTCATATCGGGCCGATTCGAACTCCGCCTCGGTGAGCTGCGTCGGGAACGCCCCCGCTCCGAGGAAGCCGGTCGCCATCAGGGCGAGGGGATTCTCCGGCGCGAGTTCGTCTCCCGCGAGCTGCCACGAGACGAACTGATTGAATGGCTGGTCCGAATTGAACGCCTTGATGAGGTAGTTACGGTAGTGGTAGGCCGAATTTCGGTCGTAATCCTGTTCATAGCCATGCGACTCGGCATAGCGGGCGATGTCCATCCAGTGCCGCGCCCACCGCTCGCCATAGAGCTCCGAAAGCAGCAGCCGGTCGATCAGCTTCTCGTAGGCCTGCGGATCGGGGTCATTGACGAACTTCTCGACCTCCTCCGGTTCCGGAGGGAGCCCGAGCAGATCGAAATAGGCCCGCCGGATCAGCGTCCGCCGCGGGGCCTCGGAGTTCGGATGAAGTCCTTTCGCCTCCTGGGCGGCCAGCACAAATCTGTCGATGGCGGTTCTGGGCCACGTCTCGTCCTTCACGCTCGGAACGGCGGGGGAGGAAAGAGGCCGGAACGACCAGAACTGGCGGTCATCGTTCGTGACGACCATCTCGGCCGGTGCGGCGGTCCCCTTTCCTTCGACGAGCGGCTTGTCGTAAGGAGCCCCCAGGTCGATCCATTTTTTGAGGGCGGCGATCTTGTCC
>JAEYWB010000367.1 GCA_023429275.1 Planctomycetota bacterium | reverse complement strand
CGCATTGTCGGGAACCCAGTACCGCATCGGCTGCTCGGTCTTGTCCGCCGTGCTCGGGATTTTCGCCTCGAGCAACTTCGGCAGGGCCGGCTCCGCGGCAGCGGCCGACGCGCCCAGCATCCCGGTCGCCACGAGACAGATCAGAAGCTTCCAGAAGCTCGTCATGTGTTGAACCTGCTTCGTCGTGGTTGGTGAATGACTGCCACGGAGGGCACAGAGGACTCAGGGAACGGACCCCGGGGGTGGTTGAGACTCGTCAGCGGAACCGGCTCAACAGCTCCTCCGTGATCTCTGTGCCCTCTGTGGCGACCCCTTCGCTTTGAACGAAGAGAGGCCCCTCCCCTTACCGCTGCACGCGGCCGGAGCCGGAGCCGTTCATCAGGGCTTCGATCTCGGCGCGGCTCACGTCGTTGAAGTCCCCCCAGATTGTGTGCTTCAGGCAGCTTGCGGCGACGGCGTAACGGAGGGCGGTCGCCGGGCTCGAGAGCTCGGGAGTCCGGAGCGCGAAGATCAGGCCGCCGGCGAAGGAGTCCCCGGCGCCGACCCGATCGACGATGTTCCGCATCTCGTACGGCTCGTATTCCCCCGCCTCGTTCAGCGGAGCGAAGTGGGCGGTGTCGGTCGCGACGTCGAACAGCATCGCTCCCCAGTTGTTGTGGTCGGCGGAGTGGCTTTCGCGAAGCGTGATGGCAACCTTGCGGACGTTCGGGAACCGGGCCACGATCTGCCGGGCGACCGACTCGTACCCTTCGAGATTGATCGTCCCCTCCTCGACGTTCGCTCCTTCGGCGTGGATGCCGAGCGTCAGCTCCGCGTCCTCCTCGTTGGCGATCACGACATCGAGCGACTGGACGAGCTTCTCCATCGTCTCCCGCGCGAGATCGGCTGGCTTCGTTCCGGACTTCCACTTCCAGAGCTTCTTCCGGAAGTTGAGGTCGCACGAGACGGTCAGTCCCCGCTTCTTCGCCTCCTGCACCGCGGCGAGGGCCGATCGGGCCGCCGGCTCGCTCAACGCGGGGGTGATACCGGTGATGTGGAACCAGTCCGCCCCGGCAAAAGCGGTGTTCCAGTCGTACTTCTCCGGGCCACGCAGGGCGACGCACGCCTGGTCGCGGTCGTAGGTGACGGTGCCGCCGCGCTGGTTCGCACCGGTCTCGACGAAATAGATCCCGAACCGGCCGGTCTTGTCCCGCTGGATCAGGTCGGTCGCGACGTTCCACCGCCGCAGCTCGCCGACGAGGGAATCGGTGACGACGTTGTCCGGAACGGCGGTGAGAAACGCCGACTCGCCCCCCTGGCGGGCGATCGACGCGGCGACATTGAGCTCGCCACCGCCGAACGTCGCCGTCAGCTCACCCGGGATCACCTGCGACAGCCGGTAGTTCCCCGGAGGCGCCAGCCGCAGCATCACTTCACCGAACGTCACCACCCGCATGCCTTGTCTCCTGTTGCGGCCGACTCAAAAAGGAATGAACCAGCCAGGGGCAATTCAGCAGTTCAGCGTGGAAGCGTCAATCGTGGCACGGTGTGTGGCGAGAGGATGCCACTCTCCGCCAGCCCAATCCCGAATTATCGCGGCATTTCCCATTGCCAGCCGGAAGCCGGGCGGGTGAAATCGAACCGCGGTCCTCCCGCCTCGCTCGCGCGGGACGGGCCGTGAGAGACTCGAGGATTCTTCGTCGTGATCGCCGCGATCCGCCAACTGCTGTGTGGGCTTGTCGTCCTCTCCCTCGTCGCCAGCCCCGAAGAGCTGAGATATTGCCGATCCGCCGCGGCCGAAGAGACGCCAGGTGAAAGGACGACACCTGAGCCCCAGGCGGCCGGTCCCGCCGCTGAGACGTCCGGAACGATCGGACATCGGCTGCTGGAGCTGGAAGCTCCTCTCGGCACCGTCCGCCCGGAGATGTCGCGGCTGCTCGACGACCTGGCAGAGGAAGTCCGAGGCGCCATCGGGACGCGGCCTCCCGAAGGAGATGCTGCCGGCCAGTGGAACTTTGCCCTCCGGAGTCTGCGCCGGATCGACGAGGTCCTCGGCCGCCGGAACTTCGTCTACTCGACCCGGGAGGATCTCGCGGCGTCTCTCAGTGATGCCCTGACTCCGCGACGGCTCGATCCGCAGCTGTTCCAGCGGATCGTCGCCGACCCGAGCAACGCGCGGCGCCGCGCCCAGATCTCCCGACAACGCGACGGCCTCTTCCACACCGCCGACTGCGACACCGTCTCGTTCCTCTACCTGTCGATCGGCGAAGCGCTCGACCTGCCGATCGCACTCGTCGAGGTACCGCACCACAACTTTGTCCGCTGGTACGTAACCGACCGCTCGTTTGTGAACTGGGAGACCGTTCACGGAGCCGCCCGGTCGGACCAGGACTTCATTCGCGACTATCGCATTCCCCAGCCCGCCATTGAGAACGGGACGTTCCTGGCCCGGATGACGCGGGAGAACGTCCTCGGCTACGGCCGCTGCATCGTGGCGGCAGGACTCGAGAAGCAGGGGCGGCACAAGGAGGCGCAGGCCGAGTACCGCCTCGCGATCAAGGCGAACGGCCGCTCTCCCATGCCGTGGAACAACCTCGCCTGGTCGCTGACGACCAGCCCCGCGGAGCTCCGGAATGGCCGGGAAGCGGTGGAACTCGCGCGGAAGGCTGTCCAGATCTATCGGACCGCGAACAGCCTCGACACCCTCGCGTGTGCGTACGCGGAGGCGGGTGAGTTCGACAAGGCGGTCACGACGGCGATCGAAGCGAGCGTGCTCGACCCGGCCAATCCCGACCTGAAGCGGAACATCGCCGGCTTCCGGCGCAGGCAGACCTGGATCGAACTTCAAACGCCGAACGCGGCGTCGCCGAAGCCGGACTCTCCCTGAAGCGTCCGAGCCGAACGGATTACCGCCGCCGGGTCATGTTGAACTGACCCTGGTCCCGGGCCGACGAGTACGTCGCCGTGAACTGGCCGCCGTTCATGTAGGCCTGCGACCGGAAGTCCCCGAAAATCGGCAGCCTGGACTGGCCGTAAAGCGTGACACCCCCGTCGGGCGTCCGGCCGGTCACGGTCATCGGGGTCGAATAGACGAACGGCACGACGCCGAGGAACGTCCCGCTGAATCGGACGCGGTAGGTCGAGCTCCCCTGCTCGAGGACCCGCACCCGCAGCGTCCCCTGGTGGCCGGTCGTGTTGCTCTTCCAGGTGCCGCCATAGACCGGGCCGCGGGACCGCAGCCCCGCTTCCGCCCGGTCTGCGGGGAGGAGCGCCAGACCCAATGCCCCCAACAGGACTGCCCGCATTAATGTTCTCGTCACGATTCGATCCCCGTCTGCCGTACTGACTGATACGCCGCCGCTCCCTCAGAAATACGACTCCCTCACCAGATTCCTAGCGTGGCGACTGACCCGCGCCAAGAAATTGTCGTTACGACCGGAGAAAAACACTCAAAACATCGTTGTAGCGTTCGGGTTGTGTGCGGTCTGGAAAGCAGGAACCTCGGAGACAGAGGCCCTGCTCAGTCGCGTCAATCCGGCGAAAGACGTCGAGGGCACCGCCGCGACCGACAGGGCCGAGGCACGGCGAATCCACGCCAGGTCTGCAGGTCCAGCCGGTGCGCGTTCCTCTTGTCCGGTACGAATCGTCCGGCATATCGTTCGACATGCGCCGCGCCGCACCGCATTCGCTCCTGATTTGGCTCGCCGGACTGACCGTCGCGTTGGCGCCGGCCCGACTTCCGGCGACGGAGCCGTTCGCCGAGTATTTCGCCGGTCTGCGGGCCCGGGGCCTCCATCGGCTCGCCGAACAGTACGGGTTGCGGCGGCTCGGCGAGGGGCAGCTCAACCCGGCCGAACAGTCGCTCGTGGCGGTCGAGCTGTCGCGGACATTCGCAGCCCACGCGCTGACGGAAGGGGGGGCCGATGAAGAGGAGCTCTGGGCACGAGCCGCCGACGTCCTTCGGACGCCCCTGGCCGAAGGAGCTTCGAAGAACCTGCGATGGATCGAGGCGGCCATCCAGCAGGCGACTCTTCCGGTCGAGCAGGGACTCGGGCTCACCTGGCGGCACACGCTGTTTCCCGACGACGCCGCCATCCGAAGCGAGGCGGAGGCGATTCTTCGAAAGGGAATCCGCGAGCTGACCGCCGCACGACTGAAGCTCGACGAGTCGATGAAGGCAGACCGCCCGGCCGCATCCCGGATCGCCCAGGGAGCCTTGAGCCCGGTGGAGTTCCGCCGGCTTTCCGAGAGGTCCGCGTACCAGCTCGCGGTGGCGCACGTCGAACTCGGCCGGGTTCTCCCGCCGGGCCCCGAACGGACCAGCACGCTTCGCGAAGGTCTCAAGCAGCTCGAGCCCCTGACGAAGGTCCGCACCTCCACCGCGCTCGAGGCGAACCTGCAGCGCGTGGTGGCGAACCGTCTTCTCGGGGATCTCACCCTCGCGACGACGCTCCTCAACGACCTGGCGAACGACGATCTCCCGAATGTCGACCGCGACCGGGTGCTGGCTGAGCAGGTGCGGGTCCTTGTCCGCCAGGGGCAGCTTCCCGACGCCATCGGCCGGGTCGCGGAGACCCGCAAGACTCGTACGGATCTCAGCGACGAGGTCCGTGCCGCGCTTATCGACGCCTACCTCGCCGCCTGGTCGATGGCGCGCGATCGGAAGGACGCCGCTCTGGCGGACGACCTGTGGAAGGCTCTCCAGAAGGAGCTCACGGCGATCGGACCGGGGAGCTGGCGCAGCTACGCCGACCTGCGGGTCGAGGCGGCCGGAGACGTCTCGCTTTACGGCGAGGCGCTCGCCAATCGAATCCGGGCGGCAAGGCTCGCCTACCAGGCGGGAGAGGTCGAGCGGTCGGTCGAAGAGTTCGGCCACGCCATCGGCGAGGCGATGGAACGGAAGCAGTTCGACGCCGCGATCGAGCTCGCTTCCACACGAGCTTCGATCCTTCTCAAGGCGGAGCGATTCGACGAGGCCGCGACCGCCTTCGACCAGGTTGTGGAACGCTTTCCCGACCACCCGCAGACGCCGGACGCGAGCCTCCTGGGAGCCTACGCCCTCGCCCGACTGGCGGAGCGGGAGCCGACAACCGCCCGCCGCGATGCGGCCTTCGCAGCGCTGACGCGGCATATTGAGACGTACCCGAAGCATCCGACGGCCGTCGAAGCCCGGTGGATGCTGGCTCTCGCCTGCGAGCAGCAGCGGCGGTGGGCCGAGGCGATCCGGCTGTACGAATCGATCCCCTCCGACTCGCCCCACGGGGCCGATGTCCCGGGCCGGCTCGCCGCCGTCCATATCGAGCGATGGCGCGAGGCGCGGCGGACCAGGCAGGAGATCGCCACGGTCGAGAACGAGGCTCTCCAGGGATTGGGGACGCTTCTCGCCGGATTCCCCCGCCCCCCGGCCGGCTGGTCGGTCGCACAGTCCGATATCGGCTTGAAACGGGCGCTCATTGACCTTCTCGGCCAGGAGCCGCGATCCGATTCCGCAGAACAGATTCTCGGGCGGATCGCCGAGTCGGCCGAACTGGCGAAGCGGGAGGCTCACCGCGACGAGCGTCCGCTCGATCCGGAATGGGGACGGCTCGAACGCCAGGTCGCACAGCTGCGCATCCTGTCGCTGGCCCACCGCGGAGAGTTCGACGAGGCGCGGCGGGTCCTGCAGACACTCCGCGGGACCTCTCCGGCAGAGCTTCTCGGCGTGCTCGCCGGGCTGTCGGACTTCGCGCAGGACCTTCCGGAGTCCTCGCGGCGCGAGCTCGGCCGGCTTCAGCTCGAGGCGGCCCGTCCGCTGCAAACCCGCAGGCAGGAACTGGAGCCCGCCGCACAGGCGCAGCTCGACCGGTGTCTCGCCCAGGCCTTCGCGGCGACAGGCAATATCCCCGAGGCGGTCGCGCTCTACGAATCACTCCTCCTCGAGGGGCCGGGAGACAAATCGCTCATGCGGACGATCGCCGGGCTGCTGACCGAGCGAGGTCAGCCG
>JAEYWB010000280.1 GCA_023429275.1 Planctomycetota bacterium | reverse complement strand
GAGCGGCTTTCGACCCTCTTCCGTTCCGGCGGGAGTCTCCGGATCCGCCGAGGCGACCCGTCCCCAGACCGTGTCAGCCAGCTGCTGCACAGCGACGGCATAGGGAGACTTGGGGCTTTCGATGACGGCCGGGACGCCGCAGTTGACCGACAGCATGGCGGTCAGCGGTTCATCCGGAATCCATCCGGCGATGCTTCGCCCGAGAATCGCGGCGACTTTCGCCCGCGGGAGCTCGCCCGCCTGGTCGCACCGCATTCCGACCGGCACAATCCGGTCCGACCCGAACTGCCGCCGTTCCCACTCATCGAGCAGCCGGCGCGTATTGCACAACGACGTGAAGTCGAGTCGGAACGGCACGAAGATCTTGTCGCAGCCCTGCAGCAGGGCTGTCCGACCGGTCACCATCGTTCCCATGTCGAGCAGCGACCAGGGGAAGAGCCGCCGCGCGAGCTGGAGAATCCGGTCGATGCCGGACATCGTCACGGCACGCGCGTCGTCTTCCGACATCGGCGCCGCCAGGACATGCGCTCCGGACTCGTGGGTCGCGAGCGACTGCTGAAGCATCTCCTGGTCGAGACCTTCCTCGTGGCGGCAGAGCTCCGCGAGGGAATGTCGAGGTGCGAGGTTGAGCAGTGCCGACAGGTCGCCGAAGCGGGAGGCGAGGTCGAACACACCGCAGCGCTCGTGACGACGGCCGAGAAGCACCGCAAGGTTGGAAGCGAGAAGGCTCGTTCCGCACCCTCCGGACGCCGAGACCAGGGCGACCACCGCCCCGCCGCTCGGGCCGGAACCTTGTGCGGTCAGCCGCTCGAGGGGAGCGGCGATCTGTTCGTGGATGTCGGCGTCTTCGTCGAGGTAGTCGTCCGCACCCGCCCGGAGAATTTCGAGCATTCGCCGGGCGTCGCTGACCGGGCCGACCGCGACCATACGCCCCTGCGTTTCACTGCGGAGCTTCTGAACCAGGCGAACACCGCGCGCAGAATCCGGGGGAAGAACAATCAGGACCAGGTCCGGCTTTCGCGGAAATGCCTGAACGGCCCGTTCCGCCCCTTCGAGCGGAAGGACATGAGTAATTGGACATTCATACCCACGTGCCGCCAGCGCCTTACGCAGTTTTGTCGCGACAAGGGGGTTCTCTGTCGCAATGACGGAAATCATCTCCGTCGCCTCCAGGGAAGGAGTTATCGACCACGGCCAGCCCGACCTGGTCTAGTCTCGAAGCACCCGCATTCGAGACGTGTCACAGTGAGGGGACTGCGACAACCTAAACGTAAACCCTGTCTGTAACGACGCGTTGCCAAAACGCACGAATGCGAGTTTCTCGCACCAGGGAATCCCCTTAGGCCCAAAGCAAGAAGCGACAGGTTATGCCAAGGAACCGTTAAAGCGAATTGAACGCCTTTTCGCCGCACGGAACCGCGACGCACCCGCCGGGCGCGGCTCAATCGCACCCAACGGACCTTTCGTCGTCCGTGGTTCCCCGGAGTGTCACGGGAAAAGGAGGAAAAGGCTCACGCCGTCTCTTCGGCGAGCTGTCGCAGCACCCCTGTCAGGATGGAGCACCCTTCGTCGACGTCTTCTTCGGTGATGTTCAGAGCCGGGAGCAGACGGACGACGGTGTCGTGCGTCGCGTTGACGAGCAGCCCCTTCTCCATGCACTTGCCGACGACCGGCAGGGCGCTGGTCGAGAGCTCGAGGCCAATCATCATCCCGCAGACCCGCAGCTGCTCGATCAGCGGCAGTTCGCTCTTCAGGGCTTCGAAGTGCGCCCGGAACCGCTCCGACATCGCGTGGACGTTGTCGAGGAGCCCCTCCTCTTCGATCGTCTCGATCGTCGCCAGCCCGGCCGCCATGGCGAGCGGATTGCCGCCGAACGTGCTGGCGTGCATCCCCGGCCGCAGGCTCGGCGCGATTTCGTCGCGGCAGATGAGCGCCCCGCAGGCGACGCCCCCCGCCACCCCCTTGGCGAGCGTCATGATGTCCGGCTGGACGCCGAACGTCTGGTAGCCGAACCATTCCCCGGTCCGGCCCATGCAGGTCTGGACTTCGTCGAAGATCAACAGGAGGCCGCGCTCGTCGCACAGGTCCCGCAGGCCCTGGAGGAAGCCGGGGTCGGGAATGTTCACTCCCCCTTCTCCCTGCACCGGCTCGATCAGGATCGCACACGTTTCGTTGTCGATCAGCTCCCGGACCGCATTGAGGTCGTTGAGCGGCGCGTAGAGGAACCCGGGCAGAAGCGGCGTAATCCCCTCGTGGTACTTCGGCTGGGCGGTCGCGGTCACGGCCGCGAAGGTCCGCCCGTGGAAGCCGTTCTCGAAGGTGATGATCTTGTACTTGCCGGCGGGGGTATGCATCCGGGCGAGCTTGATCGCCCCTTCGTTCGCCTCGGCGCCGCTGTTGCAGAAGAACGCCTTGCCGAACGAGCGCGTGCAGAGGGCCTCGGCGAATCGTCCCTGGGCTTCGATGTACCACGTATTCGGGATGTGGATCAGCGTGGCCGCCTGCTCCTGGATCGCCCGCACCACCCGCTCCGGCGAGTAGCCGAGGATGTTGCAGCCCCACCCGGGGAAAAAGTCGAGGTAGCGGTTCCCCTCCGCATCCCAGACCGTCGAGCCTTCGCCGCGGACGAGCGCGATCGGGTAGCGGCGGTAGTTCGGGATGACGTACTTGTCGAACAGGGCGATCGTCTCTTCGCTCGAGGCGGACGTGTGCGACACGCGGGGAATCCTGAAAGGGCGTGAAACGGAGTGCGGGAGCGCCGGACAGTCCGTCTCACCCGCCGGTTCGCCCCTGACATGGGAAACCGCGGGATTTCGGGAGGAGACAGAACTCCGACGCCAGCATTTTGACGCCGCCGCCGCAGTTATCAATCCGTCGCTTCGCAACCCGGTTCCTCCCCCTCGAGCCGAACATAAAGCCGATCTTATGTTCGCTTCAGGGTCGTCTTAGAGGCAGGGTCGATACTCCGATCGTTCACCTGACGTGCTCGCTGACGGAAACGGTTCCAGGCGGGTTCCCGACGGGGAACGAAGGAGTCCCGAATCATGCGAGATCGAGCTGTCTGGATCCCTGCGATCTCTATTCTCCTGGTGCCGTTCCTCGTGGCTCTGGCCGACTGGTGCGTCACCGCCCTGGGAATGTTCCGATCCCTCGTCGATCTGCTGGTCTGAGCGATCAACCCGCGGGCGACGGAGGAAGCAGCTGTCAGCTCTCAGCCGTCAGCTCTCAGCTGTCAACGCATCGCCCGAGCTGACTGCTGATTGCTGAGAGCCGATTGCTGATCGCTCAAAGCCGCTTGTCCCGCGAAGCCGTCTATCGAACAATACCCTCTTCCAGTCGCCTGGAGTCCTGAGTGAGCAGCCATCTCCTCGTCGTCGAGGACGAACCTCGCATCGCCGATTTCCTGACGCGCGGACTCCGTGAAGAAGGCTACACGGTCGACCACGTCGCGGATGGCCGTTCCGCCGCCCACATGCTCGAGGCCGGATCGTGGGACCTCGTCCTCCTCGACTGGTGGCTCCCCGGCGAGGATGGGATCGACATCCTCCGCCGTTTCCGCCAGAGGAACCGGACGACCCCCGTCCTGTTTCTCACCGCCCGGGACGGCATCCAGGACCGTGTCACCGGGCTCGATGCCGGTGCGGACGACTACCTCTGCAAGCCGTTCTCCTTCGAAGAGCTCCTCGCCCGCGTCCGGGCCCTCTTGCGGCGGCCGGCCCGGCAGGAGAACGCCACCCTCGAATTCCAGGACATCCGCGCCGACCTGGCGACGCAGAAGGTGACCCGCGCGGGACACCCGATCGATCTGACCGCCAAGGAGTTCTCGCTCCTCATCTTCTTCCTTCGGAACCCCACAAAGATCCTCTCACGCACGCGGATCTACGAAAGCGTCTGGGACGAAAATTTCGACGGCCTCTCGAACACGCTCGAGGTTCACGTGAAAGAGGTCCGTCGGAAGCTCGAGGCGTGGGGGCCACGCGTCATCCAGACACGCCGGGGACGAGGCTATCTCCTCGATTCCCCTCCCGCGGACGACAGCGAAGGGGAGGGTGACGAATGACCCTCGTCACCCGGGTCTCCGCCTTCTTCCTCGGGGCCCTGGCCTGCATCCTCGTGGCCTATTCGACCCTGCTGTTCGTCACCGCCCGCAGCTACCTCGACCGCCAGTTCGAGGAACAGCTCCAGGCCTCGCTCAACACGCTCGTCGCCGCGGTCGAGGTCGAGGACGACGACGTCAAGTGGGAGCCCTCGGACCACACCGTGACCCTCGGCGTCGAGACCGGCGTCGAGGATGTCCGGTGGGTGGTGGTCGACGAGCAGGGGGCGACGATGGACGTCTCCCGCAACCTCCAACCCCGGCTGCGGGTTGGCGCTCCCGGTTCCACCGCTGCGCCGGACTTCGTGGACCCCGAAGCCCGCGCGATCCTCGAATTTGCCAGTGACTGGCGGGACGGCCAGGCTCTCTCGGCCGACGGCCGCTGGCGGTTTCTTCAATACCGCCTCGCGGCGCCGCACCCGAAGGCAGCCGAGCTGCGCGATCCACTGGAACGGGAGCGGCTCATCGTCACCGTCGCCCGGTCCACCCAGGATCTCCACGCGACCCTCACCTGGCTGGGGACGCTGCTCGTCATCGCGCCGGCGCTCGCCTGGCTCCTTGCCGCGGGGCTCGGCCGGTGGTTCACCCGCAAGGCCCTCACGCCGGTGCGGGAGATGGCCCTCGCCTCCCGCACGATGAACCTTGACTCCCCCGAGCGGCGTCTCCCGGTCGCCTCGACGGGCGACGAACTGGCGGACCTCGCCCGGGCGTTCAACGGAGTCCTCGACCATTTGTTCGCGGCTTATGAAGGGCAGCGACGGTTCGCCGGTGACGCGGCTCACCAGCTCCGGACGCCCGTGACGGTCCTGCAGGGACAGGTGGACGTGGCCCTCCGCCGTCCGCGATCGCCAGATGAGTACGTCCAGACTCTCGGAATCGTCCGTGACCAGGTGGGTGAGTTGCGGGAAACGATCGAGGCGATGCTCCTCCTCGCCCGCCCCCCTGGCGACGACGACGTGGCGGCCGCTCCGCCGGTCGACCTTCAACCTCTCGCGGAGGCGACCGGAGCCCGGTGGCAGTCGCATCCGCGGTCGAGCGACCTGTCGATCCGCACCGCAGCGGGACCGCTTGTCTGCCAGGTGCCGCCCCCTCTGTTCGGACAGGTCCTCGACAACCTCATCGGCAACGCCTTCAAGTACAGCGACGCCGGCTCGGCGGTGACGGTCTCCCTTCATCAGGACGGAACGTCCGCGGTGATCGAAGTGACCGACCAGGGGATCGGGATCGAGCCGGAGTCGCGGCACGAGATCTTCGAGCCCTTTTTCCGAACGCGCCAGGCCCGCCAGTCCGGCGTGGCAGGAACAGGCCTCGGCCTCCCGATCGCCCGCCGCATCGCCCGCCACCTCGGCGGCGATCTCATCCTCGACGGCTCGCCCGCCCGGGGGGCGGTGTTCCGCTGGACGATTCCGCTGGCAACAGGCGGGTAGCGGTCTTCCGTAGGCCACGCTTTCGTCGACCGTCGTCCGCGGCTACGCAGGGGGAGGGGGGAGCCAGGTCTGCCATTCTTCGGAGATGGGGAGCGGCAGGTCGGCGGGAGGGGTCGAGGGGACGAGGCGTCGGCTGATTTCGGACAGCAGTGCCGCGATCCCTTCTCCGGTTGCGGCCGACACCTGAAGGAGGGCCGACACTCGCTCGTTCGGCCATGTTGACGGGAGATCGGACTTGTTGCCGACCCGCAGGGCCGTCAGCGGAAGATCATTCCAGAGCGACGCGTCTTCCGGCCCGGGAGGAACCGAGAGATCGAAGAGGCCGATGACGAGATCCGCCTCGGCGACGGCCCGGTGCGTGCGGCGGACTCCTTCGGCCTCCAGCGGGTCGGCGGTCTCGCGGAGGCCCGCGGTGTCCGACAAACGGACCGGCCAGCCGTCGATGGCGGTCTCCAGCGTCACGACGTCGCGGGTCGTTCCCGGGACATGATGGACGATCGACCGGGCGAAACCGGCGATGGCGTTCATCAGGCTCGACTTCCCGACGTTCGGCCGGCCGCAGAGGACGATCTTCGCGGGGATCGTCAGCCGCTCAGTGAAAGGCTTCCAGGCCGCGATCTCGCGGATCCGTTGCTGGATCTCGTCGGCGGTCCGCTTCGCCCAGCGATCGAGCTCGCGTGTCCAGAGCTCGTGCTGGCTCATGAGAATCAGCGCCGCACGCCTGGTCGAAGCGGCGAGCAGCGCCCGCTCGCAGGCGGCGCTCAGGGGGCCGGGATGCCTCCACCCGGCCTCTTGAGACTCGAGAACCTCGGCACCGCTTCGCCGGAGATCGCCCAGGATCCTCTCGATGGCAGCGGTCCCGCCGTGGCAGTGGATTTCCACCGTCGCGGTGTCGAGCCGACAGGCGACGACCTCCTCCGTCGGTGCCGATTCCTCACTCGCCGCCGGGGACGACCAGTGGCCGAAGAGGATCGGGCCGATCTCCTGTCGCGAAATCGGTCGGCCGTTCCGGGCGCGGAACAGGTTCGCCCGGTCGAACTGCTCGAGGTCCCCATGAACCTGGATCGTCGCCACGGCACCGCGCCCCGGGGCGGTCAGGACGCACGCGCGGAGCGGAGCGACCTCCGGCAGGCTTTCGACGGCTTGCGGCTCGCTCACCTACAATCCGACTTTCTTGAAAGCTTCGGCCTTCGCGTCGGGATCTTCCAGCACCGTCACGGTGCCGTCCTTGTCGTCGTAGGCATAGACCTGCCAGGGCTTGAGGCCCGGGAACTCGAAGTTGACCATCTTGAGCATCGCCATCAGCTCGTCATAGGTCGGCGGCTTGTCGTTGAGCGCCTTGTGGGCATCGATCGTCTGCTTGAGCGAGGCGTAGGTGACCTGGTTGATCGCCGAGAAGTAGACGCTTCCGGCAAACGACACCGGGTCGCCGATGATGACCTTGTTTTCCGTGTCGACGAGCTTCGGGTTCTCCGCGAGTGCCTTGTTCTTGTCGACGAGCTTCGCGGGGACGTTCGGGATCGCCTTGACCGGATCGGCCGGCGGAGCGGGGGGAGCCGGAGGCATCGGGGCTCCGGCCTGTGCCGGCGGGGCCATCGGCGCCGCAGCCGGAGCGGCCGGGGGAGGAGTCGGCGTCGGGGCGGGCCGATTGCACCCGGCGGCACTTGCGAGGAAGCCGATCGTCAGGAGACCGAAAGACAGGCGGAGGTGTAGCACTCTGAAGGTCTCCTCTCGAAGGGGTGGGCAGGGCAAGTCACGAC
>JAEYWB010000267.1 GCA_023429275.1 Planctomycetota bacterium | reverse complement strand
TGCATCCCCCACCACCAGCTAACGGATGCACCCCGGACTCCCGATTCCTGACCAGTCCCTTCGACGCCGACGATGGGTCGGCATATGATGGCAGGACCACTTCCCCGGGGAGGGCCGCCATGCGGCGCGATGTCCGAATGAGGTTGGCGGCGGTGATCGCCGCGTGGCTGTCGGTGCAGGCTCCGGCGCTCGCCGACGAGGCCGGGGCAGGGAAGCCGGTCTCTCCGGCAGCGGCAACGACACCCGGGGCGGGGGCCGAGAACCAGACGAAAGTTGAGACTCCGGATCCGTCCGAGCTGCTCGTTCCGCCCGTCTTCTCCAAACGCTCTCCGGAGACGCTCGCCGACCTGGCCGAGATGGAGGGGCACCTCAAGGCGGTGGCCGCCAAGGTCGCTCCAACCGTCGTCGGCATTCAGATTGGCCGCGCCCAGGGGAGCGGTGTGATCGTCACGAAGGACGGCTACGTCCTGACGGCCGGACACGTCTCCGGGCCTCCCGGTGGCCGGGCGCGAATCATTCTCCCGAGTGGCAGGGTCGTTGAGGGCAAGATTCTCGGTCGGCATCGCCTGGCAGATGCCGGGCTCATCAAGATTCAGGGTGACCAGAAGGACTTGCCGTTCGCACCGATGGCCGCGGGCGATTCGGTGGAACGAACGGAGTGGTGCCTGACGATGGGCCACCCCGGCGGCTTCAACAAGGAACGCCCCGCGCCGCTCCGGTTCGGCCGGGTCCTGTCGACGTCGCGCAACACGATCCAGACCGACTGCGAACTCGTCGGCGGCGATTCCGGGGGGCCGGTCTTCGACATGGAAGGGCATGTCATCGGGATCAACAGCCGCATCGGTCCCCAGACCTCGATGAACTTTCACGCCCCGATCGGCGTCTTCCAGGAGGAATGGGACCGCCTCGTCGCGTCGGAGGACATCAAGGGGCACACCGGTTCATTCCTCGGAGTGTCGGGAGAGAAAGCGGACGCGGGTCTGAAGATCACGACGGTTCACGAGCGTTCTCCGGCGGACCGGGCCGGGATCAAGGTCGGTGATGTTCTGGTGACCTTCCAGGGAAAGAAGGTGCCGGACATCGAAACCCTGATCGATCTCGTCGGAAGCGAGCCTCCCGGCCGCCGCATCCGCCTCCAGGTCCTGCGGGACAGCAAGCCGAAGGACTTCGAACTGCAGCTTGGAGAGCTGGAAGAGAAGTAAAAGTGGGTGGTGGGCAGTTGGCAGCGGGTCGCAAGGAAACGATGTCACTTCTCAATCGCCAAACGTCCCTCTCGCTCCTTCCTGCCCACTACCACCACTAACGACCCACTCAAGCCATGCTTCCTCGCTGCGAATGCGTTCCCCTGCCCGGCCACCAGGTTTCGCTGAGGATCGACGGCGTCGAGAAGACTCGCTGGAACTTCGGGCCGGAATATCCCCGCCCTTTCTTCTGGCCGTTCGTCGGACCGGGTTCGGGGGAATCTCTCACCCGCATGGGACACCCCGGTGCGCCGAATCACGACCATCATCGATCGATCTGGTTCGCCCACGCAAAGGTCCAGGGGATCGACTTCTGGGCCGACACGTCCAAGGCCCGCATCGAGCAGACGGAGTGGCTTCTCTATGAAGACTCCGACGAGGAAGCCCAGATGGCGGTCCGCCTGCAATGGCGTGATGGCCACGACGCCGCGCCGCTTCTCGATCAGGACGTGATCGTCGGCCTTCGGCCGCTGGAGAACGGCGAGTATCTCCTCGACCTGCAGACGAACCTCGCCCCGCGCTCCGGGATGATCGAGCTGCAGAAGTCGAACTTCGGCCTGCTGGCGGTCCGGGTGGCGAGAAGCCTGTCGGTCCACTTCGGCGGCGGAACGCTGACCAACAGCGAGGGACGCACGGGCGAGCCGGAGATCTTCGGAACGCCAGCCCGCTGGGTGGACTACACCGGTCCGATCCGCTCGCCGCGGAACGGGAATATCTCGCTCGTCGAAGGGATCACGTACTTCTCGCATCCCTCGAACGGAGAGGGCCTTCCCAAGTGGCACGTCCGGGCGGACGGCTGGATGGGATGCTCACTCTGTTTCGACGCGGGGCAGACGATCAGCAAGGAGAGCCCGCTGGTCCTCCGCTACCTGCTGCATGCCCATCGCAGCCGCATCGATCCGGAGAAAGCCGCCGAGGTTCTGACCGCCTGGACCAGCCGGCCACCCCGCAAGATCGTCAAATCAATGAAGCCGAACCGCATGTACGAACTGGTGGATGAGACCGGCACGGCATAAGGGGCTCTATTGCCTGCCGAGCCGTCACGCATGTGGTCGACCGGTCGGTGAGGACCGTTCTCCAGACGAGAGCCGTTCCAGCGCGCCCATGACCCGGTCGTAGCCGGCGGCGTCGGGCGATCCGGCGAAGGCTTGCGTGTTCCTCCAGGCGGCGAGGTTCATTCGCATGAAGAGATCGGCGCCGAGCGCCGTGACGAACATCGAGCGGCTTAAGAACTCCAGGCCAAACTCCACAAGATCGAGCGGACCGAGGATCGACCTGGCGGGGTCGAGACCGAGCAGGCGGACCCCCGCCACTTCGCGCGTCGCCAGGTAGGTCGTGAGGAGAGCCGCCGCGAGGCCGGTCGTCCCCCCGACGACCCTCTGGACAGCGCGGAGCCGGCGAAAGTCGTCCGGTGAGGAGAGGGGCCGGGTGACGAGGTCCGTCCTCACGGCGTAGGTCAGCGGAGCGAGCAGGAACAGGAGCATGCCGCAGAAGAACAGCGGGTGCGAGTCGACCTGGTTGACAGCGACGAACATGACGAGCAGGAACAGCGTGTAGAACGGCGAAGCGACCACCAGGAACCAGCCGGGGAGCATCGCCTGGGGCATCAGCATCTTCACCCGCACGCAGGCTCGCTGGACTCCGGGAACGAGCGACAGCACCGTCGGCAGCAGCGTCACGAGGTATGCGGTTCCCTCGAGTAGTCCCTCGACCGTCGCCTCCAGGTATTGGAGCGGCTGAGTCTGCGGCGAGAAGACGGTCTCCTCGTAACCCCACCAGCTCCAGGGGCAGAGGGCGATGAGGAGCGGGACCATGAATGCGAACGTGAACGCCGCGACCATGATCCAGAACGACAGCCGAAGCCGGGTCCACAGGAGGACGACCGCGAGCGCGGCAACGGGGAGTGCGTAGAGAGACATCAGCTGGACGAAGTCGGTGAACTTTCCGAAAGCGGTCTCCGGCGGGGGCTCTTCCGGATCCTCAACGTCCTCGTCGGCTTCCGCCTGACTCTGAGCCGAGGCCGAAAGAGAGACTCCCGAAGTCCCGGCGGCCGGCACTTCGTCGTCGTCTTCATCCTCTTCGGCATCGTCCGCTGCCGGGAGGGGAGGGAAGGGAAGCGGACCGGAGGGAAGTGGAACTGGGGTGAGCGGGGCGGGCGTCGAGGTCTGCGCGGAGAACCGCTCCGCGATCCTGTCGAACAGTTCGGCGCGTTCGTCGGTTTCGGTCAGTTGGCGGTAGGTCGCCAGTCCGGCGCTCAAGAGCGTCGAGAGGACGACGAACAGCATCAGGCTTCGTCGCCAGGCGAGGTAGCAGCGGAGGGTGGGCTCATGGAGTCCGCGGGCCTGGAGGGTCGCGTTCTCCCGGCTGCTGACGGGGAGGGCCTGCGGATTGACGGCGAAGGCGCGGCGGACAACGGTGACGAGCCCCATCGGGGAGCCTCAAACCGAGCGAGGGGAGGGCGAGGCCGATCGACAGGCCCGTCGCTCGACATCGGGGCAGACTGTCCGGTGGTGGTGGGCATCGTGCGGACACGAGCAATCGGCGGTCAAGCAGAATCCGGCTCAGCCAAACGCCCAGTCCATGCTCCTCTCCGTGCGATCGGAGAAGGAACGGCTGCGAAGCCCCGGGGCAGCCCGCGAGAAGCTGGCGGATTGGGGGAGACTGGGGTGTGACGGCCTGGCAGTTCCTTTGACGCCTTCCTTTCACCTGGCCTCACCCGGCTCCGGCGACGCGGGCGACTCGTGAGCTGGCGATTCGCCGGGGGATGCCGCTGACGCGAACAGCCCTGGGAAAACTGCCAGTGCCCTTCTTTTCGGTTTCGACTACCGTTCCGCCCGCTTACCGATTCCAAGGAAGGAATTTCCCATGTGGCTGCTCGGTCGTCTTCTGCGGCGGTTCATTCAGACAGGGCAGCTCACCGTCATCGACGCGACCGGCCGACGGCACGTCTATGCGGGCAGGCCCGGTCCCTGTGTCACCTTCCGGATCACCAATCCGGCGCTCTATCGCAAACTCTTCTTCAACCCTGACCTCGCCCTCGGCGAAGGGTACATGAACGGAGAGATCGTCTTTGAAGACTGCACGATCTACGACTTCCTCGAGCTCTTTAATCTCAACAAGCTTTCGCTGACGGGGTATCCGCTGCAGAAGCTCCTCGGGCGCGTTGCCAAGGCCCTGCGGGTCGTCACGCAGTACAACCCGATCGGCAAGGCGCAGAAGAACGTCGCGCACCACTACGACCTCTCGGCCGAACTCTACTCTCTCTTCCTCGATACCGATCAGCAGTACTCCTGCGCCTACTTTGCCGACCCGGGCGATACGCTCGAATCTGCCCAGGTGCAGAAGAAGCGGCACATTGCCGCGAAGCTCCTGCTGCGGCCAGGCCAGCGGGTCCTCGACATCGGCTGCGGCTGGGGGGGAATGGCGCTCGCCCTCGCGCGGCTCGAGGATGTTCATGTCACGGGGGTCACCCTCTCGACCGAGCAGCATCAGATCGCGACGCGGCGAGCCGCCGAGGCCGGGCTGTCGGATCGTGTGAAGTTCGAGCTCCGCGACTACCGCGAACTGGCCGGCCGGTTCGACCGGATCGTTTCGGTCGGGATGTTCGAGCACGTCGGAGTGCATCACTACGACGAGTTCTTCACGAAGGTCAAGGAGCTCCTGACCGATGACGGCGTGATGCTCCTCCACTCGATCGGCCGCATGAGCGTCCCCGGGACGACCGGCCCCTGGATCCGGAAGTACATCTTCCCCGGTGGATACACCCCTTCGCTGTCGGAGGTCTTCCCGGCGACCGAGCGACAGCGGCTCTGGGTCACAGACGTCGAGATCCTGCGTCTCCACTATGCCGAGACGCTTGCCCACTGGGCGAAACGGTTCCAGGCGAACCGCGAGCGGATCCGGGGGATCTACGACGAGCGCTTCTGCCGGATGTTCGAGTTCTACCTCGCCTGTGCGGAGATGGTCTTCCGGCAAGGGAGCGGGATGGTGTTCCAGATGCAGCTCACTCGCGACCGTCACGCCGTGCCGCAGACGCGGGACTACATCTACGAGACGGAGCGGGAATTCGCCCGGACATCAGAACGCCGCGCCGCCTGAATCGAAGCCGGCCCCAGCCGCTTGCGGCCAGGGACCTCCCGTCTCTCCGTAGTGCGGCCTCCCCCGCCCCCCCCCCGGAGGCGGCCAACGACCGAAACACGCCCCCGGG
>JAEYWB010000227.1 GCA_023429275.1 Planctomycetota bacterium | reverse complement strand
GCAGGGGGGCCCGGACAAGCTGGCCGCCTCTCTCGAAAAGTCTCCTCCATCCGCCGACACCGCGAAGCTCTGCCTGCGGCGAATGTACTCCACCGGGCGAAGCGATGCCGGCCTGCAGGCGGTCCTCGGAAAGCTCGCTGGAATCGAGACCAACCCGAAACCGCTTTCGAAGGAAGAGACGGCCGCCCTGATCGCCGAGGCTCAGAAGCACGGCGACGCTGGCCGCGGTGAGCAGGTTTTTCGCCGGAGCGACCTGAGCTGCATGAAGTGCCACGCCGTCAGCAAAGCCGGTGGGCAGGTCGGCCCCGACCTGAGTGCCATCGGCTCGAGCTCCCCGGTTGAATATCTCGTGACCTCCCTCTTCGATCCTGACCAGGCGATCAAGGAGGCGTACATCTCGAAGACGATCATCACCACAAACGGGCAGACCTACAGCGGAATCGTCGCGGACCGGAGCGATACGGAGCTCAAGCTGAAGAACGCCGACGGTCGCGAGCTTGTGATCCCCCTGGCGGACATCGACGAGGAAATCGAAGGGAAGTCCCTGATGCCCAAGGGACTGCCGTCGCTGATGACGAAGGCCGAGATCCTCGACCTCGTCACATTCCTGTCGATGCTCGGCAAGCCGGGCGAGTATGCGATCCGCTCGACCGCACGGATGCAGCGGTGGCGGGTCTACGCCGACTCGTCGGGCCTCGGAACCGAGATCCCCGACACGAACTCGTTCAAGGTCAACATCCTCGACTCGGACCGCTGGGTTCCGGTGTATGCGACGACGGGGGGCAGCCTTCCCCTGGCGGATTGCGTGAACCTCGCAAAGTCGCCGGTGGTCTACCTGCTCGGTGAAGTCGATGTCGTGGAAGCGGGGCCGGTTGAGCTCCGGCTCGATTCGAAAGAGGGAGTCCTCGTCTGGATCGACGGCAACGAACACCCCGACCTGGCGACCCCGGCAGAGCTCGCGAGCGGTCGGCATTCGATCGTCCTGCGGATCGACGCCGCAAACCGGAAATCGCAGGTCGTGAAGCTGGAGCTCGACAAACCGGCGGATTCGTCCGCCCAGTTCAACGTCGTGGATGGGCAATGATTCCGAGATCCCACCACAAAGCTGCTTGATCGGGACGCACCAGCGGAGCGCGGCCCCGCGAGCCCGAACCGCCGATCACAAGACCTCGCTCCGCTGGGGCGTCGCGGCTCAACGGTCTATCTTTCCGCATCGCGTCGTGATGCCTCCTTCCGTCTCCAACCTTTGGACCAGAATCTACCGTGACTCTTTTCCGTCCTGATGTCGATCGGATCGCCGGCTATGTTCCCGGGGAGCAGCCGCAGGAATCGGGCTGGGTCAAGCTGAACACCAACGAGAATCCCTATCCCCCCTCCCCCCTCGTGGCGGAAGCGGCGGCCGCGGCGGCACGGCGGCCTCACATCAATCCCGATCCCCTCGGGACGGCGTTTCGAAAGACGGCGGCGGATCTCTTCGGTCTCGACCCGGACTGGATCCTGCCGGGGAACGGGAGCGACGAGGTCCTCACGATCCTCGTCCGGACATTCGCCGATCCGGGAGAGCTGATCGCCTACCCCTATCCAAGCTACATCCTCTACGAGACCCTCGCCGACCTGCAGGGGGCCAGCCACGAGCGGATTCCCCTGAACGCCGACTGGACCTGGGACCTCGCCGCCGCCCGGAAGACGCTCGAGCGGACGAAGCTCCTGTTCGCTCCGAATCCGAACTCCCCCTCGGGCAACCGGTGGTCCGATGAGACCGTGCTGGGGCTGATTCCTCCGAAGGGGGTGCTGATCCTCGACGAGGCATACGGCGACTTCGCCGACGCGCCGCACCGGATGGAGCTGCTGAAGCAGGACCCGCAGCGGCGGCTTGTCGTCACGCGGACCCTCAGCAAGTCGTACAGCCTCGCCGGCCTCCGGTTCGGCTTCGCGATCGCTCATCCGGACCTGATCGCCGGAATGCGGAAGGTAAAGGACAGCTACAACTGCGACGCCCTCTCGCTGGCGGCGGCGGAGGCGGCCCTTCGCGATCAGCGGTGGATGCTCGACAACCGGTCAAAGATCCTCGCGACCCGGGCACGGCTGACGAAGGAATTGCGCGGGCTCGGCTGGGACGTCGTCGACAGTCAGGCAAACTTCGTCTGGACGACCCGGCCTCGCGGGAACGAAGGAGAGCACAAGCGGGTCTACGAAGAGCTGAAGTCCCGCAGGATCCTGGTGCGGTACATGCGGTTCGACGGCCGCGAGCCCGGGACACTCCTCGACGGTCTGCGAATTACTGTCGGCACCGACCCGCAGATTGATACGTTCCTCGATGCGATCCGCCAGATCTCCTGAGGCGAACCAGGGGCTCTCTGACCTGCAGCCCGCAGCCTGCCCAATCAGTCATCCGACGCCGGCCTGGCCAGCGACCGGACCCGCAGGTTCAGCATTTCGACACCGAGCGAGAACGCCATCGCGAAGTAGACGTACCCCTTGCTGACCGGCGTCCCGAAGCCCTCCGCGACGAGCAGCACGCCAATCAGGATCAGGAAGCTGAGCGCGAGCATCTTGATCGTCGGATGCCGCTCCACGAAGTTGCTGATCCGGGTCGCGAACAGAATCATCACGAGCATCGCCAGGATCACGGCCACGACCATCACC
>JAEYWB010000213.1 GCA_023429275.1 Planctomycetota bacterium | reverse complement strand
AACTGTGGCGACTCGATCCAGGCGGAAAATACATCCGTCCCTCCTTTCTTCCTCGCTCGTCGATGCTCCGTCCTTCGACGAGCTTCCGCCGAGTGGCCGCCTTCCTCGACACGGCGGGAACGACTCGGATTCGAGAAGGGCGGTCGGGACGGAGCGACTTCAAGGGGCTTCGATTCATCAAGGAGGAACCGACGAGGACGGACGAATCCGGCTTCGGTGCGAGGCGTTGCCCGACGTGACTCAACCGGAAAACTCGTCCGTTCATCCGTTCGTCCGCTCCGCGGCGGAGGCGACTTCGCCAGCCGCCGGGAAGCTCCAGAACATCCAATCGTTCCGCAAGTTCTTTTGATGTCTACGGATACGCCACTTGGTGTCTCGGGAATTGAGCGCGTGCCGACGCTCTCGCGGTGATTTTTGCGAAATCCGTTCGTGCGCTACGAAATCGTGCTTCCCGATGTCTATATTATCGATAATGTGTGAGCGAAGGGGATTGTCGGTGAACCGCAGCCGTCACTGCATGAGCGATCGCATCCGGGAGACGCTGACTCAGCGGATCTTCGATGGGACGCTCGCACCCGGCGACCGGCTCATCGAACTCGACATCGCCCGGGAGTTCGACACGAGTCAGACTCCGGTCCGCGAAGCGCTCCGCGAGCTCGAAACGCTCCGGCTCGTCGAGTCGGTCCCGTACCGCGGAACACGCGTCCGGGGAATCTCCGACCGCGAGATGACCGAGGCCTACACCGTCCGCGGCGCCCTGGAGCAACTCGCCGGCGAGCTGGCCGCAACTCATCTGAAGAACGACCCGAACGCCATCGCCTCGCTCCGGGTCTCGCTCGAAGGGATCCACGTCGCCGCCCGGGCGGGGGATCTCGACGGTTACTCGAATCACAACGTCGACTTCCATCGAAAGATCGTCGTCGCCTCCGACAACCAGCAGCTCATCCAGTCCTGGGAGGCCCTCGGGTTTGATGCCCGGGTCCGCCTGCACCTCAAGAAACACGGTGAGCCGCGACTGGTCGAGCGTGCCGCCGAGCATGATCCGATTGTCGATGCCCTCGAAGCGGGAGACGGCCCTACGGCCGGTCGCCTGCTGCGGGCGCATGCCGAACTCTGCCGACAGCGCTGGCTGGAGCACACCCAGTCGGGCGCGTCGCACAATCCTGCCGTTGAGGGAGTGAAGACCGTCGTCGCCAGTTATCTGTCCTGAGCCGTTGCCGTCCGTCCGCTCCCCCGTGGGCCGGGCGGCTGGTTCGATCTGTCCCTGCCAGTGCCGCCGCTTCGTGAGTCTTCTCGACTGAAGCGGTGCCCGCCTCCCCTGCGCCCTTACCCCCTGCGTCATCCGTGGCGAGCCTGCGCGCCGCCCCGGACCGGGACCTTTGCGCCATGTGGATCGTCCGACTCGCCCTCCGCCGTCCTTACACCTTCGTCGTGATGTCGATGCTGATCGCCATCCTCGGGACGGTGACGATCCTGCGGATGCCGACCGACATCTTCCCGGAGATCGACATCCCGGTCGTAGCGGTCATCTGGACGTACACCGGCATCTCGCCGGACGAGATGGAGACCCGCGTCGTCGGCAACTACGAGCGGGTGCTCGTTTCGACCGTGAGCGACATCGAGCACATCGAGAGCCAGTCGCTGAGCGGCATTGCGATCGTGAAGATCTTTCTCAGGGAAGGGGCCAATATCGACAGCGCGATCTCGCAGGTCGTCGCGACGTCGCAGACGGTCCTCCGCGGGATGCCGCCGGGGATCTTTCCCCCGCTGGTCATGCGGTACAACGCCGCGAACGTCCCGATCGTCCAGGTGTCGATGGGGAGCGAGGTCCTCTCGGAGCAGCAGCTGTTCGACTACGCCACCAACGGCCTGCGGCCGGGGATGGCCAGCGTGCCGGGCGCCCAGATCCCTTACCCCTATGGGGGGAAGGTCCGGCAGATCATGGTCGACATCGACCCCGAGAAGCTGTTTGCCTGGAAGATCTCGGCGGCGGATGTCTCAGCGGCCATCAATGTCCAGAACCTGATCGCCCCGACCGGCACGGCCAAGATCGGCGCGCAGGAGTACAACATCCGGCTCAACAGCAGCCCGGAGGTCGTTGCGGCGATTGCGGACCTGCCGATCAAGTCGGTCGGGACGCGGACGATCTACATCCGCGACGTCGCCAATGTCCGCGACGGTGTCGCGCCGCAGACGAACATCGTGCGGGTCGACGGCAAGCGGGGGGTGCTGCAGCCGATCCTGAAGTCGGGGGCTTCGACGCTCGACATCGTCAACGGGGTCAAGGCCCGGATGCCGGCCGTCATGGCGACGCTCCCCGATACCCTCCAGACGACGCTCCTTTCCGACCAGTCGATCTTCGTGAAGGGTTCGATTCACGGCGTGGTGGTCGAAGCGGCGATCGCGGCCGGCCTGACGGGCCTGATGATCCTGCTGTTCCTCGGCTCCTGGCGGAGCACGTTGATCGTCGTCATCTCGATCCCGCTGTCGATCCTCGTCTCGATCATCATCCTGAACTTCCTGGGCGAGACGCTGAACGTCATGACCCTCGGCGGGATGGCGCTGGCGGTCGGGATCCTGGTCGACGACGCGACCGTCGAGATCGAGAACATCCACCGGAACCTTCACCTCGGGAAGCGGCTCGTCCCCGCCATTCTCGAGGGGGCCGAGCAGATCGCGACCCCCGCGTTCGTCGCGACCCTCTGTATCTGCATCGTCTTCGTCCCTGTCGTGTTCATCACGGGGGCGGCCCGCTCGCTCTTCACGCCGATGGCGATGGCGGTCGTGTTCGCCATGATGACGAGCTACTTCCTGAGCCGGACGCTCGTGCCGACGATGGTGCACTACCTCCTCGCCAAGGAGGTCTCGATGTACGGCGGCATCGCGGAAGAGGGAGAGAATCAGGCTCCTCCCCCGCGCGGCCTCATCTGGCGGGTCCATGACCGGTTCAACCACTATTTCGACAAGCTCAGGAATGTCTACGGACTCGCACTCGCCTGGGCGCTCGGGAACCGGGCTCTCGTGGTGGTGGCGTTCGCCGGCTTCGTCGTGATGTCGATGGGCCTCTTCCCGCTCATCGGCCGCGACTTCTTCCCGTCGGTCGACTCGGGACAGATCCGACTTCACGTGCGGGCTCCGGCGGGGACCCGAATCGAGGAGACCGAGCGCTACTCCGGGCGGATCGGAGAGGTGATCCGCGAGATCATTCCTCCGCACGAGCTCGTGAAGGTCATCGACAACATCGGCATCCCCAACAGCGGGATCAACCTCGCCCTGAGCGACGGCTCGCTGATGTCGTCGGCGGACGGCGAGATCATGATCTCGCTGAGCGACGATCACGCTCCGACGGCCGATTACATGCGGCGTCTGCGGACGGAGCTGACCGAGAAGTTTCCGGACTTCACGTTCTACTTCAAACCGCCGGACATCGTGACGCAGGTGCTCAACTTCGGCCTGGCGGCCCCGATCGATGTCCAGCTCGTCGGCCCGCGCGCGAACTATCAGAAGAACTTCGAGATCGCGAAGCAGATCCGGGACCGGATCGCGGAGATCCCCGGTGCGGTCGACGCCCACCTGCAGCAGGTTCCGGTGACGCCGGAGCTCTCTGTGGAGACCGACCGGACCCTGATGAGCCAGCTCGGCATGTCGCAGCGCGACGTTTCGAGCGACCTGCTCGTCTCGCTGAGCTCGAGCGGCCAGGCGGCGCCGAACTACTGGCTCGACCCGAAGTCGGGGGTGCAGTATCCGCTGGCGGTCCAGACGCCGCAGTACAAGATCGACTCGGTCGACGCGATCACGCAGACGCCGATCGTCCCCGAGAACTCGTCGACCTCGGCCCCCAGCTCGCAGCTGATGGCGAACCTCGTGAAGGTGAAGCACCGCTACGGGCCGACGAACGTCACGCACTACAACATCGCGCAGAGCTTCGACATCCTCGCGAGCGTGCAGGGGACCGACCTCGCCCGCGTCTCGGCGGGGATCGAGAAGGTCCTCGACGAGTTCCGTCCGAACCTGCCGCGCGGGACGACCGTCACCATCCGCGGCCAGGTGCAGAGCATGAACACGTCGTTCCGGGGCCTCGGCTTCGGACTGATCTTCTCGGTCGTGCTCGTTTACCTGCTGATGGTCGTCAACTTTCAGTCGTGGCTCGACCCGCTGATCATCCTCATGGCTCTCCCCGGAGCCCTCTCGGGGATCCTGTGGATGCTGTTCCTGACGCAGACGACGATCAGCGTCCCCGCCCTCATGGGGTCGATCATGTGCATCGGCGTGGCGACGGCGAACTCGATCCTGATGGTCACGTTCGCCAACGGCCGGCGCGCCGCCGGCGACGACGCCGTGACGGCCGCGCTGGCCGCCGGGCGGACCCGCCTCCGACCGGTGCTGATGACCG
>JAEYWB010000154.1 GCA_023429275.1 Planctomycetota bacterium | reverse complement strand
CGGTCATCCCCTCCGCCGTGTCGGCGTAGACGAGGAACGGCGATCCCGAGGCTCGTTCGCCAAACCGTTCGCGCCGGGCCTCCATCCGGAGGACGAACCGCTTCCGGTCCTTGTCGAGCGCGCCGTCGACGGCGAGTTCGTAGGGGAGGGGACAGGCCCGCCGCGTCCCGGGCTCCTGCCTGGGGAGCAGAGACTCGCCAGGCATCGTCCGCACCCGGTCGACATCCTCGTCCGTCAACGGCTTGAAGCCGGAGGGGAGCGGCTGAAACTGTGCCCGGTGAATCTGTTCCAGGAATGCGTCCCGCACCACAAAGTCCTTCAAGCCGGGCTGACTGTCGGCCCCTGCGTGAAAGGCGGACATCAGGTCGCCGCACACCGTCCGCCGCCAGGGAGTGATGTTCGTCTCTTCCAGTTTCCGGCCCGTCCTGTGCGAGATCAGTCGCTCGACGAACTGCAGGACCGACGTGTGGTCGAACACCTGCGAGCAGACCGCCCCGCCTCGGCTCCAGGGGGAGGCGATGATCATCGGCACGCGGAATCCCAGGCCCAGCGAGTTCTCGCGCAAGGCGGAGTTCGGTTTGAATTTGCGGTCCTGCTCGCGCTCGAGATAGTCCGGAGCGACATTGAGCCCCGCCGAAACCCGCCCGGTCTCCGGACGCTCCGGGTGCGGAGCCTGAAACGGCGGGACGTGGTCGTAATATCCGTCGTTCTCGTCGTAGGTCAGGATGAAGACCGTCTTCTTCCAGACAGCGGGATTGGCCGTCAGGATGTTCAGGACTTCCGACAGGTACCACTGCCCGTACCAGGCGGAGCTCGGGTGGTCGGAGAACCGGGCGGGGGGGACGATCCACGACACGGCCGGAAGCGTCCCGTTCCGGACGTCCTGGCGGAACTGGTGCAGCACATCCCCCTTGGGGACCTTCAGCCGCCGCGTCTCGCTTCCGTCCTGGTAGGTGAGCTCTTCCAGCTCGCGATAGGCGGGATCCTCCGAGTTCGTGGAGAACGCCCGGGCATGCAGGCTCTTTTCCCGTGGGGAAAGCTTGTCGAACTGTTCTCGCGAGAACTCCACCAGATCCCGCTTTGCGGCCACGAGGGCCTCCTTCAGCCCTTCGATCCGCCGCGTCAGTTTGCGGGCCGCCTCTCCGGATTCCCTCGCGAGCTGCTGCGAAGCGGCTTCAATCTCCCGCGGCAGCTCCCGGACACGCCTCTCGAGGAAGGCCTGGTGCTTCGGATGGAACCGGACGCCGAACTGTGTGAACCACTCGTTCGGGTTGTCGCCGATGTTCGAAAGCCACGCCTCCTCCTCCGAAGGAAGGCCGGTCGGCACGTCGAGTTCGTTCTGGTAGATCTTCCAGGAAACGCCGTGGTCTTCGAGCCGCTCGGGGAAGGTCGTCCAGTTCTGCCACCGACCGTAGGCGCAGTCTTCGTTCCGGACGATCGCCTGGACCTCGGCGGACATCCGCTCGCGAACCGTTCCCGTCCACAGGTGGAGGCGGTTCGGCGTCGTGCCGGTCAGGGTCGAACAGAAGGTCTGGTCGCAGATCGTGAAGGCGTCCGCCAGCGCGTAGTAGAACGGCAGGTCCTTGCGGCTGTGGTAGCCGAGGCAGAGGGGCATCGCGGCATACGCGGCATGGCCCGATTTCTTCACCTGCAGCCAGCGGTCGTGCAGGCCCCCATTCGCGGCGTCGACCTGGTCGGCCCAGCCGTGGGGGAGCGTCCCCATCCAGGTCGTCTTCGTCTTCTCGATGTCGAGATGAAACGGCATGTACCGTTCGCCTCGCTCGTTCGTCTGGACCCAGGCGGGGTTCCCGTCGGCGAGGCGGATCGCTCGCGGGTCATTGAAGCCGCGGACACCTCTCAGGGTGCCGAAGGCGTGGTCGAACGAACGGTTCTCCTGCATCAGGATGACGACGTGTTCAGCGTCGAGAACCGTGGAATCGCGGTCGGGCTCGATCGCCATCGCCTGCTGGATGGACGCGAGGAGATTCGCTCCGGCCCCCATTCCGGCGGATCCGGCGAGGAAGGCCATATCTTGAAGGAATCGGCGGCGGGAAGTCATGCAGGGCTCCTTGAAGGCAAGCCTGCACAATCCCGGCGACGAGGGACGAGGTCAAGCGCGATCGCGCGCCGGTCCGTTGCGTCGGCTGGGTCGAGGGCCCGCACGACGCGGTCTTGATTCGGACCGAGGGCGTCCGGAGTCGCCCCTTGATGGTGAGGGTGGGGCTTGACCGCGGCCTGCAACGACTGGCCCAGGGAGCGGTTGTCGTGGGGTTGGACGCACAGCGGGACGGCCTGGAAGGCCGTGCTACGGAGCGGCGGGGCTGAAGTCTGAAGCCGAATTTATCTTCGAATCATGGTGGTCTCACCTCCCCGCGGAAGAGTGGTTTCCTGACGCGATGGCCGCACGGTCGACACGGGGTCGGCCGGTGCCGGCCAGAGCGTCTCACGGGAGATTGATCATGAGATCCACATTGAGCTTTGTCGGGCTGACCTGCATCGCCTGCGGACTGGCGGCGGCGGACGCGCCACCGCCCCCGGGGAGCGTCCCGCTCAGCACCATCCTGCAGACGATCGAGCTCGGCGGCTATCGGGCGGTCACCGAGGTCTCGTTCGATGACGGCGAATGGGAGGTCGAGGCGATGAAGGAGAACAGCCCCGTCGGCCTGCGGATCGTCCCCTCGACCGGCGAGATCCGGAGCGTCCATCCCGATGAGCCGCATCCCGCGATCCCCGACCGCGCAATGCCGTTGACGGACATTCTCAAGTCGCTCGATGGCGCGGGCTACACCGGCATCACGAAGCTGGAGCTGGAAAGCGGCGGCTGGGAGATCGAATGCCTCAAGACAGGGCTGCCGCGCGAGCTGCTCCTCGATCCGGTCTCGGGCAAGGTCCTCTCCGACCGGGCGGACGACTGAACCGTTCCGCGGACCACGTCACCGCCTGGCCGGCACAGCCGGCGGGCGGGGCGATGCAGGGGATCAGGCCGACGCTCAGAAGTAGACCTGGAACCGGGTCCAGAACAGGTCGCTGTGGTGGTGCGAGCGACCGGGGGCGTAAGTGACGGCGCGGTGATAGCTCGAGTGCTGCCAGTCGAAGTCGATCTTCACGTACTTGTTGAGATACCAGTTGACGCCGCAGTCGGTCGTATCGACATGGTTCGTCCAGTCGGCCGGGTTGGCGAGCCCCTGGGAAAAGACTTCCTGTCCGACTTCGAAGTGGTCGAAGCGGAAGGCGAGCTCGATCGCTCCGAAACCGTGCTCTCCCATCGACGGATCGAAGGGGCGGAGCGGCTCGACGAACGTCCGCTTCTCGACCTCTTCGCCCGTCAGGAAGTAGCCGACCTGAACGTGAGTGCCGTGTGTCGGGAGCCGGACCTGGTTGCCGGCATTCGTGAAGCCATAGGTGTTGTATCCACTGTCCACCGCGGCCAGCAGGGAGAGCTGCTTCCAGTACCAGGCGGCGTGAATCTCCCACAGCGATCGAATGCCTCGCTCGACGACGTTTCCGTTGAGCTGGAGGAAGGTCGGCACCCCCTCGAGCGTCCCGGCGCTCTCGGTCGCGTTCGCCGAGGTCCGGAAGGAGACCGGCAGGGGGTCGCCGTTCTGGTTGCCGTAGGCGAACGATCCGCCGAGGTTCAGGTTCCGGAACTGCTCCCACCCGCTCCAGTTCCGGAAGGGGCGGACGTTCAGATAGCCCAGAAGGTCCTTGCCGGTATTCGAGTCGAAGTAGGAGTTCCGCGGTCCGTTGGCGAGTGCGAGGGCGTAGTCAACCTCCTCGTCGAGGAGTTCACCGTGCAGCATCGCCGCGAAGTTCCGGTTGTAGCCGTAGTTGAGGGCGAAGACCGACCGCTCCGGAGTGACGAGGAACTGGTTACTGAGGGCGTACCAGTCGTAGGTGTACGGCACCCGGTAGCGGCCAATCCGGAACTGAAGCCGCTTGTCGTAATTGAAGTTGAAGTAGGCATCGAGCAGATCGAGGGAGCCGAGCCCCTTGTTGATCGAAACGTTGTACTCGATGGGCTCCGTGAGATGACCGTTGAAGATGAACCGCACCCGGGGAATGTAGAACCCGAACTGATTGACCGGGTCGGGGTGCGGGTCGCCGTAGGCGCGGATGTCGAGCTGCGTCTCATTGTGAAACTGAAGCGTGAACTGTTCGTCCTCTGTCTCCCACTTGAATCCTTCGTCGAACTTCCCCGAAAGGCTGCTGGGCTTTCCCTTGCGGGTCACCGGCTCCGATGCGGGAAGGCTTCCCGGCGCGAAGGTGGCCTCGTCCACGGACGGCTGCCATTCGGGAGACTCTTCACTCGTCGAAGGGAAGGGGGGCGATGCGGAAGCGGGGGACGCTCCCGGGGACTGCTTCAGTCGCGCGTTCTCCTGCTCGACCTGGAACACCCGATCGACCATCCGCAGGTTCGCTCGCTCCAGAGCGTCCAGCCGCTCCTCGAGCGTCGGATTCGTGACGGGAACGTCGGAGCCAGGAGTGAAGGGAGACTCCGCGCTTTGCCCGAGGGAGAGGGACGGGAGCAGACCGAGGACGACCGCGATCACCGCGACGGAGCCCCGGGCAAATCGTCTCTGTCCCACTCCAGTCATTCGGCCTCCTGCTCCTCGAGACTTGTCCGAGGAAGAGGGAACGTAGCGCGTCATCCGTCGTGGGACAAAGTGGAGGGAACGGATCTTATCTTCGCCGGCAGGTTCGGCCGGTTCGACGAAACCAATGTCAGATTCATGCCTTGCGGAATGCGTTACATGACAAAAGCGCAATCTCGATCCCTGCGGCCCGGCCGTCGCTGTCGCGTCCCCGGGCCCGCTTCATTCGGTAT
>JAEYWB010000134.1 GCA_023429275.1 Planctomycetota bacterium | reverse complement strand
GGTCACGACCGCGAAGCCGATACGGTGCGTTCGCGACCGACCGGCGGCACGTTCCGGCTCGACGCCATCTGCCACGCGTTCGCCGTCAGACGGTAGTTCAGCCATCGTCCCACCCGCTTCCCGCGTTCCGGTCCCCCGGGGAAAACCTCCCCCAGGCCTCCCGGTTCCCGTGCGGTATCCTCACTCCCGGGGGAGCGGTCCCGCAATCCTGCACAGGTCATTCGCGTGCGAATAAACGGGCCGGGCATCACGGAGATTACTCATCGAAAGTCGTTGATTCGTCGACAATGTCAGGATAGACTCTCTCTTCCTGCCTGTTTCTTGCACACTGACGTTTCCCTCCGTGGAACTCTGCTGATGGCCCGCCACGCTCGCTCTGGCTCCGTCTCCGCGCCCACCGGCTGCCCTGGTCCCTCCTCACGCCGGTCCTTCCTCAAGATGGGGATGCTCGGACTCGGCGGCCTTTCGATGGCGGAAGCCATGCGGCTGAAGGCCCAGGCGGGGGGGCTTGATGCCGGGCTCGATACGTCGGTGATCTTCGTCTGGCTGCCGGGCGGGCCTCCGCACCTCGACATGTACGACATGAAGCCGAACGCCCCGGCCGAGTACCGCGGGGCCTTCACGCCGATCCGGACGAATGTCCCCGGGCTCGACGTCTGCGAGCTGATGCCGCTGCACGCGAAGTGCGCCGACAAGTACACCGTCATCCGCTCGATCTCCCACACCTTTGCCGACCACGGCGGAGGTCATAAGCGGTTCATGACCGCCCGCGATCCGAAGACTCCGGTCGACACCGTCAACGACAGCCCGGCGGCCCCGTCGATCATCTCGAAGTGCCGCGAGAACCGGCGTCTCGGACTTCCGAACTACGTTTCGCTGACCGATCCGGGCCGCGACGGCGTCGATGTCTTCGCGTTCGGATCCGCTTACCTCGGCCCCTCCTATGTGCCGTTCTCAGTCCCCGGCGATCCGAGCGGTCAGAACTTCAAGCTGACGAATATCTCTGTCGACAACGCGATGTCGCAGCGGCTCGACGACCGGGTGAGCCTGCTCAAGGGGTTCGACAAGGTTCGCCGCGACGTCGACTCCTCGGGCATCATGGAGGCGATGGATGACTTCAACGGCCGGGCCGTCGACATGATGACGAGCGCCCGCGCCCGCGAGGCATTCGATCTGTCGAAAGAACCCGAGGCGACCCGGCAGCGATACGGGATGCACGCCTGGGGGCAGCGGGCTCTTCTGGCCCGGCGGCTCGTCGAGGCGGGTTGCAGCTTCGTGACGATCCTGATGGAGAACCCGTACCAGTCGGGAATCCCGCATTTGAAGCAGGGGGTCTACAACTGGGACTCCCACGCGGTGAACTGCCACATCTGGGACGATGCGCAGGTCCGCTTCCCGATCTACGACCGGGCGGTGACCGCGCTGATCGAGGACATCTACGCTCGCGGCATCGACAAGAAGGTCATGGTCGTGGTGACCGGGGAGTTCGGCCGGACTCCGCGGATCGAGAACACCACAGGGTCGCAGACCGGCGTCGTCCAGCCAGGCCGGGACCACTGGCCGAGCTCGATGTCCCTCATTGTCTCCGGCGGTGGAATGCGGCACGGCCAGGTGGTCGGATCGACGACCGCCAAGGGAGAGGTCCCGAAGGACCGCCCGCTCAAGCCCGAAGACCTCTGGGCCACGGTCTACCACCACGTCGGTGTTCGCCCCGAGTGGTCATTCAACGATTACAGCGGCCGCCCGATGCCGATTCTGCCCGGCGGCCAGGCGATCAGCGAGCTGATCTGAGCGGGTCTCGGTCGGCCGCCATCAAGCTCGGGGTTGCCGCGTCAGCGTCCACCCTCGGAAGGTGGCCCACAAAGGATGAGGAGCTCTGAAGGAGTTCTGCCAAAGGCAGACGGGAGCGGTTCAGACTCTTGTCGGACGATTGATTGGGCGGGGTCTGACCGAGCCCAGGTTCTCTCACCACGTCAGCTGCAGGCCGACGTTCCCACCGTGGACGATGAGGTGGCTGCTGGAGCGGGGCGAGTAGACGTGCTGCCCGGCCAGATTGGTCGTGACGCCGTCGAACTGCCGTGAGCCGAGGCCGAGGCCGCTGAAGAACATGATCTCGTAGCCGAACGAGAAGCTGATGTAGTCGGTGATCGGGACCATCCCCTTGGCGCCGAGGGTGCCGGCGAACGCGGCGGAGCTCTTTTTTCCCGACAGAGTCCTCTGGTAGACGGAGTCGTCGTTCCCCCCGCCGGCAAGCGCCTCGACGATGCTTCCCTGCACGTTGTTGTAGAACAGGCCCGCCTTGCCGATCAGCTCGACCGTCATCCAGTCAAGCGGGAAGAGCTGATAGCCGCCGGTGATCTGGGCACCATGCAGTTCGTTGCGGGCCGTCCCTGCCGAGTAGATGGCGAGCGTGTCCGGCCCCCCCGCACTGGCCTGGTTGTCGAAGCCGTCGGCCGCTCCGAAGGCGGTCGTGTAGCCGGCGGCGATCAGGGCCGCGTGGGAGAGTCCGTCGTTGGGGTCGTTCGCTCCGCCGCCGACCGTCTGGGCGTCGTCGACGTCGAGGGCGTCGAAGTTGCCATTGATGAGCGAGCTGGACCCATCCTTGATGAGGAACGTCCGGTAGCCGATCGCCAGCCGCCAGGGGTTCAGCGTGCGGTTCGTCCCGAAGTTGATTTCGCCGCTCCGCAGGTCGGTGAAGCTCTCGAGTGCGTAGGTCGCCCCCGGCAGCAGGAACTCGGCCTCGAGCGATTCCACGCCGGCATTCGCCGCCAGCGAGAGGCCGCTGGGGATCACGAAGGAGTTCACCGGGACGGCGCCGAACACGACGGCGTTATTCGCCTGGTTGTCGAGCGCGAGTGCACTCGTCAGCGTTCCGGCCGAGCTGTCGGAAAGCCCCTCGACATTCATGAGGGAGGCCTCGACCTCGAGCTGGCCGATGAAGCCCCCGATCGTAAGCCTGTAGCCCGAAGCGGCCCCGCTGTTGTCGACGCTCGAGAATCCGCCAGGACCGCCGACGATCGGAGTCGAGCTGCCGGAGAGCCGGCCAAAGTACAGATACTCGGCGTCTCCCCACATCTGGGCGGAGGCGGACGAAGTCACAATACTGAAGAGCACGACGGTCGCAATCGCGATACGCATCCCGGTCCCCCCATCCCTGTCGCAGCGTCGGCCTCCCTGCCTGGAGGCGCCTCGCTTTCAGCCGGACCGCGCACGAGGCGAAGGTCCGGATGTAGCGATTCTTCCGCCTCTAACATCGGCATTCCGGTCGGGAATCCCGAGCGAATGGGTTGCTCCGGGAAAATTGGTCCTGACTGCTGCGAAAGATGGGAAGACCTGAAGGCCTGTGGTCCCTTGTGGCCAGGTCGAATCTACCGACGCCACCTCGCAGGCCCGGGAGGATCGATGTCGCGAGAGCGAGACCGTGTCAGCTGTTCGACTGGTGCGAACGGAGACTGACCGTATCGTCCCAGTGCTCGTGGCTTTCCCACTCGAGCTGCTCCGTCACCTCCTCTTCTCTCGCGACCGGTGCGGTGACACCTTCGTCGTTGAGTTCGTAGATGTCGTCGCCGATCGGGCGGAAGAACTGCCGGAACCAGAGCATGTTCATCACCCGGTCCTGCGGAGAGATGAGCCGGACGCCGATCCCCGCTTCGTACCAGTCGTAGAGCATGCCGAAGAAGCCGCTCGGCACGTACTTGACGGTATGCATGTCGACGCCGATGCCCGAATGCTTCTCCCGCTTGATGAGAACGACAAGCGCGTCTCGAAGGAGTGAGAGGTCGGCGCCATCCCAGATTTCCATGTCGCCGATGTCGATGATCTGCCACCCGCTCGAAGAGTAGACCCGCAGCCCGTGGGTGTATTTGCGTTCCGCCATTGTTGAGACAACTCCGCGTTCAACTCGTGCTTACCCGATCTGTTCAAGAGGGCAAACACCGGGCCGAACATGATGCGCAGCGGCAGCGGAACGTCGTAAGAGCCTCAGAGTTCGCTGTTTAGGAGAACCTTTCAAATTGGCTTCGCTCGCCAATGTTGCGACAGTGCCACACCCGGATGATGCGTCTCTGAAACGCAGACGATGCCCGGGAGCGTCGTAAGGAGCGCCGCCCGCAGACACGCGGAGGGATGCCAGGAACAGAACTCTCGAATCCGTAATCTTCCGGGAGCGCGCTTCTTGCTCGCATTGTGTTCGTTGCGTTTCGAGCAGCGCTCCTCGAAGTAGACCGCTCTACTCGAGCGGCTCCTGCAGGGCACCGCGCCGCCGTTCGTCCATAACTTGGAGTCAATCCGGATCCGGGAATTTTTGCAGGCTGGCAAGTTCTGCCGATTCACTTCGAACGCCCCTTTTCACCCCGACATCCGGGTTGGCGCGGTTTTCGTCATCGGGTTAGAACTCGCGCGACCATGTATGACCCCGCCCATCTGAACCTCGAATTCTGGCGCGACCGCCCGGTCTTCCTGACCGGCGGGACGGGGTTTCTCGGAAGCTGGCTCGTCAGACGCCTGCTCCAGGCGGAAGCAAACGTCGTCTGTCTCGTCCGCCACTGGACGCCGCAGAGCGAGCTGGTCAGCCGCCGCCTCATCGACCGCGTCACGGTGGTCCGCGGAGACCTGTGCGATCAGGCCCTCATCGAGCGGACCCTCGCCGAGTTCGACATCCGCACCGTCATCCACCTCGCCGCGCAGTCGATTAACGCCGTCGCCCACCGCAATCCCGGGCTGACTTTCGAAGCCAACATCGGCGGGACGTGGAAGCTTCTGGAGGCCTGCCGGCGGACTCCGACCGTCGGGCAGATCCTCGTTGCTTCGTCCGAAAAAGCCTACGGCGGCGATGTCGACAGCCCGCGGACCGAAGAGTCGCCCCTCCTCGCCCGGAGCCCGTTCGACGTCAGCAAGGCGTGCACCGACATTATCGCCCAGTCGTACGCGCAGACTTACAATATGCCGGTGGTCATCACCCGCAGCGGCAACCTCTTCGGCGGCGGCGACCTCAACTGGCAGCGGATTGTCCCGGGGACGATCCGGTCGATCTTCCGGAAGCAGCGTCCCGTCATCCGCTCGAACGGGGCACGGCAGCGGGACTTCCTGTACGTCGAAGACTCCGCGGCCGCTCATATGTACCTTGCGGAAGAACTCGCCCTGCGGGAGGAGCTCGCGGGGGAAGCGTTCAATCTCTCCGGAGAGAGCCAGCTGACGGCCCGCGAACTGGTCCAGAGGATTCTCGCCGCGACCGGTTCGAACCTCGAGGCGGACGTCCTGGGAGAATCGATCCCGGAGGCGACGCAGAACGTCCTGTCGACGAGCAAGGCGGAAAAACTCCTCGGCTGGCGGGCGAGTATTCCCTTCGACGAGGCACTCCGGCGGACGGTCGAGTGGTACCGCTCTCACTTCGCGGACCCGGTCCTGAACCAGGACATCATTCCCATCGCCAAGGCGGCTTGAACGCCGTTCGAGCTCCAGTTCTTCTCGTTTCCAGGGCTTTCGCGGCGGGCGATCGTCCCTCTGCGGTGAGACTTCTCCTCGGACCGCTGGACAACCGCGCGGTCGCATCCGAATATATTGATGTCTCGCAGGTGCTGCTCGCGCCCCGGGACCCCGCCAGTGCATGCGCCTCCTTCCGGTGGCCGTGTGCTCCCTCCTGCCTCCTCCCTTCCGATCGCGCGACAATATGACATTCCTTCGCCCTGCCCTGTGCGCTCTGGCGGTGTCGTTGCTTCCCGCCACGAGCTTCGCTCAAGACGCATCCAAGGCCATTCAGCCGGTCGACCCGCAACTCGGCCGGCCGGTCGAGTTCTATAAGGATGTCTTCCCGTTCCTCGAGGCGAACTGCCTCGCCTGTCACAACGTCCAGACGAACGAGAGCGACCTTGTCCTCGAGAGCCCGGCCGCGATCCTCAAGGGGGGGGCGAGCGGTCCGGCGGTCGTCGCCGGGAAGCCGGACGAGAGCCTGATCTACAAGCTCGCCGCCCGGTCCGAAGACCCCGTTATGCCTCCAATGCCGAACAAGGCCGAGGCGAAGCTTCTCACGTCGCAGCAGCTCGGCATCCTGCGGAAGTGGATCGAAGAGGGGGCGCAGGTCGGGAACGCCCCTCCCCCGTCGTCGATCGTCAACTGGCAGGCAGTGCCGGCATCCGTCCGGTCGGTCTTCAGT
>JAEYWB010000101.1 GCA_023429275.1 Planctomycetota bacterium | reverse complement strand
CCAGGTACTCGGCCACTTCAGCTTCGGTCGGCAGCGTTCCGCAGATGTTGATCGTCGCCCGCCGCAAGAAGGTCGCATCGTCCACTGGTCTAGAGGGCACAACCCCCAACTGTCGCCATTGGCGAAGCAGCGCCCGATCAACCGCGGAGTTCCCCAGCTTCGGCTCCAACTCGCTCAGTCGGCTTTGAACCTTGGCCATCTGCACTTCGTCCGCAGCGAACGGTACGGCTGCATGAAAAATGGCAATCTGCTCGCCAAACCGGGCCATCACCGCGACCAGTCCGTGCTGCGAACCGGTTGTCACCAGTCCGTCTTCACTCACCAGGGCAATGTCCGGTTCATTGGACTGATAGACAGCCTGTCGCGTCACATCCCGCGACGTGCCGTTCGAGAAGTATGCCTTCACGCTCAACTGACACGAAGTTTCAGTACTCAGCACTCGTCTTTGCGGGGAAAGCTCGATCCGCACCAGATGCGGGTCGTCAGCTCGCGGGCGTGGCGCTCCGCGGGCGATCCACTCCCAGAGAATCTCGTAGTCATTGCTTTTGTCATCCAGCCGTCGCCCGCCGCCATGCGGTACGCGAGAGGTTCCTTTGAGCAGCAGAAGGCTCTGACCGGGGCTGGCAGGAATCAGCCGGCGCCCACGACTCTCCACAACCAGAGTCTCGTAATCCAACTCCGGCTCATACCCGAACAGCGACAGCTTGAAGCCCCCCTGCCCGGTCGCTTTGCCGTGACACCCACCGCCGTTGCAGCCCAGCTTCGTCAGAATCGGGACCACATCGGTTCCGAAATACAGTTCGCGAGCAACGCCCCCGTCCGTGTCGGCCGCTCCCGTAACGTCAGCGGCCAAAAGCTCCCCTCCGAACGCATAGGTCGCGACGAGGACTAACCACCACATCGGGCGGACGAGCGCATGCTTTCGTTGTGTCGTGTCAAAGCTCATCGGCACAGCCTGGACTTTGTTGTAGGTTGCCAGGGGAGTCACTCGACAATCTCCAGCGAGAGAAAGCGACTGCCCTGATAAACCGCTTCGTCTTCAACAACCCCCACCGTGAACAACCGCAAATGCCGCTGCTGTCCCAGGGGGGCCGTGTCATCGATCTCGATCTGTAACGAACCGTTCTCGGTCTGCCCAACAAACGTTTCGCCCCGCCCTCGCAAGCCCGGCACGTCCGTAATGCAGCCCGGTGCTGCAAGTTCGGTATGCATCTTTCCAATGAATCCGCTCAGCCGCCGTGCTCTATAGGCAATCTGGATCACCTCTCCTCGCCGCACCCTCCGGACCGCGAACGGATCGACATCGACCCGGAAAGCCGCGGGCTGCACGTCGATCGTCAAGGGGTTGCTGAAGGCCAACACCTTCGCCGACTTTCCGCCTGCGCCTGGCATCGTCGTTTCCGCCTGCACGACGAACGAATACGGCCCAACCGGCAGCGAGGGGGGCAGATAGAAACTCAGGTAGCCACGCTCCCCCGGCGGGACGACTGCTGTCTGTGCCTCGATCACGTCGGGCAGTCCCAACACGCTCAATTTCACCGCAGCCCGATGCTCCGAGTCGCGCCGCTCGATCTGCACCGCAACATCAACGATTCCCCCCGGTGAGTGCTTCACCGGCAGCTTGCCATACAGCTGATGTTCAAGGACTTCATGAGCATTGGCGACGACTCGAACTGTTGATTCTCCGGCCACCGCGACCGGCATCTGGCAGACAAGCCGTCCCCACCCCGTCGGTGTGCCGCTCCGAACGACAACGCCCCCAAAGACCGGCCGATGAATCGCCGGCCCCTCGACCTCTGCCACAGCCGACAGCTTCAATTCGCCAGAAACGGCCGACGCGTTCGGATCAGCCGCAAGAACGCCGACGGCGCGGTCGACGCCCGGACCGAACCAGACGGTGGGGCATTCCAGTCCGGCCGGAAGATCTCTTGCACTGACGCGGATCGGTCCGTCACAGCCTCGCTTGCGCAGCGCTACGAGGTCAAAGCTTTCTCGTCCGCCGCGCGGGATATTCAAGCCGGAAGAGCCGTTGCTTCGCGGAACCACAATCACTTCAAAGTCCGGCTCTTCCCGGCGCACGCTCAGCCGGTACGTCCGTCGGGGATCCGAAGCAAGTCCTCCCGTAACATTGCGCACCGCGATCAGGTAGCGTCCATCCGACGGACAGACCCACCGCCCCGCGGGGTCGAGATGCGCCGTTGAAAAGGGACCGCTCTCCCCGCGAACTTCGTCTGCGAACCGCGCCAATTCCCGCTCAGCGGCGGTTTCGTCGCGCGGTGATGCCTCGACATTCAGCTGCAAATCCACCGGCGACGAAATCCGCTGTCCGAGTGCTTCCAGGTAGAAGACTTCACCCCGTCTAGCCGAAATCGCATACCAGTCCTGCTCATCGCCCGCAGTCAGTTGCCCGCTCACTTCGCACGGCACGATCAGATCCCTGGCCGAACCGCGTGTGTGGTTGTCGACACCGTCGGTCACGACCGGCACGTCACTCACACCCAAGATCACCGGCGTCTGGCTGCCGGCAAGATAGAATGGAAAAGCCGCCGCACCGAGGACCGTCTGAGTTGGCTCCAGCCGCGCCGGAAGCGGCCAGGCAGCGTGTGCCATCGTCGCCGGAATTTCGACCTCAATTCGCTCCAGCGTCGAAGCATCTTCTCTCGGCTCCGCCGCCGGCAGATTCCAGCCATAGAGCGCTATCCGGGCCGGTCGCCCCACTTCAACGACTCCCGGCAGTGCGTAGGCAACACGCGGCCCGGCGTCGATGCACAAGCGGTAGTAGTGCTCGGCGCTCCCCCCGGCGATCAGGTCATGCACCTTCACTACGTAAGAACCGTCGGCGGGGACAAGGAAGGTGGAGAGGGGATCAACGCCGTAGTAGCCCCGATTGACCGCCAGCCGTCGTCCTTGCGTATCATACACCTCCACCACCGCCCGCAGCCGCGAGTCGACACGCTCGGCCTGGCACTCGATGAGAACTCTTTGCCCGCGGCTCGCCTCGAACCGGAAGAAGTCCGCGTCGCCCGCCTTCTCGATCATTCCGTTCACAACGGAGTTGATCGTCACCTGCATCGCCGTCTCAGCCGTCTGGTTGGATTCGTCTTCCATCTGCTCAGGGAGAGTTCCCAGGACGAACGTCCGCGGCGCGCTGATTCCATTTTCGCCAACGGCCCACAAGTTGTAGGACCCCGGCTTCGCGTCGACGGGAATCGTCAGTCGAAACCGCCCCCCATCGAGCCGCTCACTCTGGATGCCCGGCACGCTGCAGCCGAGAGTCTCGGTTTCCTGCAGATGGCTGCCGCTGACGTTCACCTCGACGGACTGTCCGATCTGTCCGCCGGCCGGGTAGACGATATTCAAGATAGGTGCCTGCGCGACGGCCACGCGTGCTGCCAGAAACAACACGCAGCCAACCTGCGTCACGAGCACACCGCATCGCCGAAAGCATTCGGTCATCAATCTCCGATCCAGGGGCACGGGTGGATCTCACCCTGGTGAGCAGCCGATTTGGAGCATTTCCGCCGCGCGGGATTGCTTCCCCCACTCAAAAGCGATCCACGATACATCAACATACGTTGATGTGCAAAGGCGGCCTGGGCTTTCCGGCGAACTTTCCCCCGCGCACCGTCCGCAGGTTCTCAATAACCGGATCGCGCTATTCGTGGGTGAAACGCTCGAAGGAGTGCCTTCTTTTCTTGAGCTCCACGCGAACGTTGTCGAACGCGGCCTTCGCTCGCTATGGGATCTGCACGCCGCCTGGTACTGGAAGCAACTCTCGCTCCTGGGTGCCCTGGATGGCGGGTACAACACCTACGGCTTCGCGATTCGGTTAGCGAGCTCCTGAAGAAAGCGTGCGGCCGGCGCCCCGTCGATGACGCGGTGGTCGAACGTCAGGCTCAGGGCAATCTGGTGTCGGGGGGCAATCTGACCACCGCTGTGGATCGCCGGCTCGAGGCGGATCGATCCCAATCCGAGGATGGCCGTCTCGGGGTAGTTGATGATCGGCGTGAAGGCGTCGATCCCGAATGCGCCGAGGTTCGTGATCGTGAACACGCCTCCCTGCATCTCGGCCGCCGAAAGCGATTCGCTCCGGGCACGAGCGACCAGGTCACGAGCGGTTTCGGCGATCTCCAGAAGTGAGAGTCTGCTCACGTCTCGGATCACGGGAACCAGCAGGCCCTGCTCCGTATCGACGGCCATTCCGATGTGGATTTCGCCCTCCGCAGGCAGAACGATCGCATCGTGGTCCCAGCGGCCGGCCAGCAGGGGATGCCGCGGCAGAACATCGGCGACCAGCTTCGTGATGATGTCCTGGTAGCTCGGATCAGTCCCACCGCCAGCCGTCTTGAGCTGGTCTCGGAGTTGAACGAGGTTCGTAGCGTCAGCCCGAGTCGTGAGTGTGACCGGGACTGTCTGCTGCCGGCTCACGAT
>JAEYWB010000085.1 GCA_023429275.1 Planctomycetota bacterium | reverse complement strand
TGCCGCGGCCGCGAATCCCCTTGGGAGCATTGAGGCCCGTCACCCACTTCTCCTGCAACAGCTTTCCCGACGCATCGTACTTCGAGATGTAGCCCGTCCCGTCCTTCTTATCGGGAGCAGTCCCGATGTTCGAGACGTAGACGATCTTCGTCGATGCGTCGTACCAGGCGGACTCCGGCATCTTGAGGCCGGTGCTGACCGTCCAGACCTCCTTGAGCTCGGCAGCCTGAACAGATGCGGTTGCCGCCGCGGCAGCAGACAGGACAAGCAGGGAGAAGAAACGCATGATGTGGCTCCGAGGGTGGCAAAGCCTCCGGACGATAGCAGCGCCAGGAGGAGTTCGTCGTGAGGAATCCGGCATTGTGAGGAAGCGATCCCGCTCCGGAAAGCGCCCCTCCTAATGAAACCGCCCGATCGGGACTCGATCGGGCGGTACAGACTCGTTGTGCTGCCGGTCGTGAAAACTACTTCTTCCGGTGAGCTCCCACTTCGGGGGCCTTCGGCTGGGCGTTCGGGCCGAAGTACCGCAGGCCGACGAGCGGCTCGGTGCCGGTGTTTTCGAACGTGATGCCTGCTGCGGCCGCCTTGGCGGTCACGAAGACTTCGTCCATCGTCATCTCGCCGAAGCGGATCATTGCCGGCGTCTGCAGGACGAGCTTGCCGACCTTGCCGCTTCCCTGGACGGTGATCCAGCCGTAAGCGCCGCCATCCTTGATCGTGCACTTCGCGCCTGGCTGCAGCGTCAGCTCCTTTGAGGTGAAGAGCTGCTTGCCGTCGACCTTGCCGTAGACGACCCACTTGTCGACCCAGCCATCCCCCTGTTCGGAGACGACCGGCTCGAGGTAGTTGCTCTCCATGAAGTTCGGGTCGACGTTTTTCTCCCAGTCGAGGGCGTCGACGAGGTACTTGTTGTCGTCGTGCTTCTCCTTCGGAAAGTCCTTCGTCAGGAGCGCCCGCGGAACGGCGCGGCCTTCCACCAGGCTCTGGTACATGCCGAACACATCCGAGCCCCACTGCGGCTCATAGGTCAGGAGCGAGCCCGGCGCGTGCAGCACGCACGGCGGAATGAGCCAGCCGGTGCCGACCTTGAGGCGATAGGCCTTCGAGAGGTCGAGGATGCCGTTGTCCCCTTCGTTCCAGCGGTCGAGACAGCGGACGACGTCTTCCTTTGTCGTGCCCGGCTCGAGCCCCATGAAGGTGTAGGGGAAGTTGTTCCCGACGTTGTTGAGCTGCGGCGGGAAGTAGTACGACTCCGGCTTCCCTTCCTGTCCGACGAGCTTGGCCTGCTCCTCGTTCTGGTGCATGTGATGGGGGATCGGCCCCATGTTGTCGAAGAACTTCGAGTAGACCGGCCACTTCTTGTAGGTGTTCCAGATGTGGTCGCCGACGAGTTCCGCCCCAAGCTCGCTCACCGCGTCGCGGAGCAGGAACTTCTCCTTGCCGAGGACGCAGTAGCTCAGCCCTTCGTCGTGGTTGCGGTTGTCGTTGGCCGCTTCGGTCGTCGAGGCGAACCACCGCTCGTCGATCCCCCCCCGGTGGGTTCCCAGAGCGTAGTAGTCATTCGGGTGGAGCTTGAGACGGCGTCCGGGCTGGAGGAACGAGCGGGGAACCCAGGTCGGCGAGAGACGGAGGATGCCGTCCCCTTCGGTGAGGGCACTGGAAGCGAGGGAGCGCACGTTCGCCATGGAAGTCGGTCTTTCGTTCGAAATATGTCGTCATCCGCGGCGTCGGCCGGCACGTGGCGGCACCGCTTCTCGCCCGGAAATCTCAGGTCGAGCCGGCATTCTGATCGGCCCCGGACAGCGTGTCGAGCAAACGGGCGTCCGTTCCTGTCGGTCGGGGCTGCGCCGTGACCGCCGGTGGGCCGCCTCCGCGACCGTCCGAAGAATATTGACGCTGCGATCAAGCCGATCGTAAAGTCCGCGCCCCGTGCGAGGTCGGGCTGCCGCCCACTCCTCTGCCGATGGAGCCCAGGGAGGGAGCTCGATGCGCAAAGCCTTGTCCGCCGGCCTGATCGGCCTTGTCTGCCTGGGTGGGGTCGGCTGCGGAGAGTCCGAGCCAGGTCCCGCTGTCGCCAAGGTCCGGCCTGCGATCGCCGTTCAGCCTCTCTCGGCCCCTCTGACCGCTTCCGAAGCCGAAACCTTCCTGGCGGTCGTGAAGGCCCTGCCGGGGGAGCAGCCCCCGGAGCCGGCGCCCCCCTCTCCGCTCCGCATCCCTCCCCGGCATCCGCCGCGCGAATGCCTCGCCTTGTGGCAGGCTCATATCCGCGAGCAGCTCGACCCGCAGCAGATGGCGGGAAACTGGAAACATGGCGGGCGTGTCCACGAGATCCTCGCGGAACACCAGGTCGATCCGACCGCGTTCGCCTCGCTCATGAGCCGAATCAGTGCCGCCTGGGTCTCACGTTCCCTCGAAGGAGGGGGGACCGATCTCGACAAGGAATCACGCTCCGCGGAGAACCGCATGGAGATCGCGATCCGGCAGATTGAAGAGATCGATCGTCGTTCCCAGGGGCTCCGCGATGTCCCCTCGCAATGGATGGCGCGGCGCGAGGCACTCCTCGAAAGTGTCCAGGAACTGGTCTCCCTCTCTGAGTTTCTCCGACTGATGAAGAGCGTTCCGCCCGAGAGCCGGCAGCTGCTGGACGCCCGTCGCAGCGACCTGGTCGCACTTCTTCCCGCGGTCAACGGCGACACCCCCTTCGAGCGTCGCGACGACCGTCGCATCGTTCCGACGGGCTTCGAGTTCGAGGAGTGAGACGTCGGGGCGAGCTGCGGTCAGCGATCAGCAGACCGCAATCAGCGGACAGCCGCGCACGGGCGGTGGATGCTGACAGCCAGGGACATCGCGATCCTCGATCGGCGGCCTGTCGACGGGTGAGCTGCGGCGAACGGAAGCCGAAGGGACCGGCTACCGTCCGTTGTCCGGGACTGGTATGAATTTGAGGTCACATCCCCCATTTCGTGGTCTCGAGTTCCGGCAGCGCTATGACGACTCAGGTTCCCGACGTTCCGGAACGGATCGGTCCGTATCGCATCGAGGGACTGCTCGGCCAGGGGGGGATGGGGACTGTCTATCTCGGCGTTCATGAAACAACCGGGCAGAAAGCGGCGGTCAAGATTCTCCCCTCGCAGATGGCGCATGAGCCGGGACTCGTCCTGCGGTTCGGCCGGGAGATCGATGCCCTGCGGGCCGTCACCGGCGAGAACGTCGTCTCGATCTACGAGAGCGGCGAGTGGGAGGGGACGTACTTCTATGCGATGGAATACGTCGACGGCGACACGCTCGGCGAGCGTCTTCAGCGGGAGAAGCGTCTCCCCTGGCGGACCGCCATCGACTATGCCGTGCAGATCTGCCGGGCCCTCAAGTCCGCTCACAATGCGGGAATCATCCACCGCGACCTCAAGCCGTCGAACCTCCTGATCACTCCGGAGGGGGTCGTGAAACTGACCGACTTCGGCGTCGCGCCGGTCTTCGCGGCCTC
>JAEYWB010000002.1 GCA_023429275.1 Planctomycetota bacterium | reverse complement strand
CGCCGGCCCCTGCAACCAATCCGACCACCATCCAGGCCACGAGCCGAACGGGGCGGTAGTGCTGTTGAAGGGCTTCGTAATAGCTCGTCTCCCGAACCGCCTGGAGTTCGAGGTCCGTCCGCTCCTTGGCGAAAATCTCGACGTCGGCGGAGCCAACGCCGGGACTCATGAGAAGCGCGACCAGACTCAAGTCCTGGCGGTTAAGGGACTGTTGAAGGTCCGGCAGTCGGCACCAGATTTCCGACTCGAACGCCGAGCCGCCGGCAACGAAGTGCCCACTCACCTTCCACGTCCGCTTCTCGAATGTGACCTCACGTCCAATTGCCAATTCCTCCGGACGACATCCGAGCTTGGTCGCGACGAGCTTCCCGACGAGGACTTCGCCCGGTTCCGGCCACTTGCCATCGGAGATCCGGACACGCCGCCGCACCATCGGGGCAGTTTGTGACACGCCCCGCAGCAGTCCCAGGCCGATCCGGTCGCCCGTCTGGACTCGCGTTCCAAAGTAGAGTTCCGGCGAGACGGCTTTGACCTCGTACCGTGACAAGATCCCTTCGACGCTGGCCGCGAGGAGATCCGGCGTCCGGCCGACGATCGACGAGTTCTCAATGTTGGCCTCCGCCGTGACGGAGTAGACCAGCACGACGTCCGGGTCTCCGCTCTCCGCGAGGGACCGTTCGAGGCCGCGGATGAACCCTACGACGACCAGCACAAGAAGTACGACAGTCGCCAGGGCGCAGAGCGTCAGCAGACTCCGGCTGGGACGCCGAAGCAAATTGCGGACGCCGTACTCCCACGGCAGGAATCTTCGCCGGAGCATGGAACGAGTCTCAGGAAGCGCGGACCGCGGCGCACGAAGGCGCGGTCAGGAGAGGCATCGAAGCGAAACGCCAGCGGCTAACAGAGCAACGAGCCGCAGCAAATGCGCAGAGTTCGGCCGCAATCTCGCCTGAGATCCGATCCGATGGAAGAACGCTCCCACACCTGGGGAGCCGTGAGGGCGTCGACGAGGGCGAGCGGGATTCCGCTCAAACCGTTCACGCAGTCGTGGTCGATCGCCGCCACTGGGGAGACAGTCAACGCTCCGTGGCAGACGCAGTGCCAGCAGCGACAGTCATCATCGCAGGGACAATCCTTCTTATCCGGCTCCGCCGGCTTGGCGTGCCGGCAGCAGGAGCATTTCGGGGCCTTGGCAACCTCACCGCGCGAAGACTCGACGCCAAGACATCTGATCGGACAGATCAGAAGGGCGTAGACGACGGCGATGAGGTAAAGGTGCCGAAGCATGCTGGAATGCTACCGCTGCCAATAGGGGGCGACAAGACGAACGGACTTGCTCCGTCGAGTTGCGGCAGGGTGGCCGGAGCGGCGATAGCGGCGGAGTAGCCGAGCCGAAGGCCATCGCGAGCGACTTGGTGGCTGGGGTCGTAGCGTAGCGAAGCCCAGCCAAGCGATACCGAGCAATCTTTGCTCCAACCGCGATCCGAACTCGAGCTGGGGGCAGCTTGCCGGCGTAATCCCTCAGCCCTGACATTGGAGCGGGCCTGGACTCTCGCGGCAACCTGACCCCAGCCACCCTGCCGCGCCTCATTCTGCGTCCTTGGCCTGGATATAGGGTGAGCCTGCCCGGTGGACCTCCGGGCCGAACCACAACCCGGCATCCTCCTGGATGGCGGTGAAGGCGTGCCGGAGGATCGGCCGCGAGCATAAACGCGGCCAATGGAACGTGGCTGGCGCAAGCCGCCCACGGATATACCGCTGAATGCGTCCGGAGAGCCTCGACAGCGCTCGCCAGTCGCAGGCGTCCGGCGGGAAGATCGACTTCTTCCGGGCACCGGCCTCGTTCCAGTGGCCGTAATGCGTGTGGTAGATGACGCCCTTCCGGATCCCCTCGAGGTACAGCTGGATGAGGCCCGCCCCATGGACGGCATACCGGAAGCTGTGACCACGTACGCCGGTGAGCTTGATGCGCTCAGGGACCGGCTCTGCCATGACGGACGGAGACCACAATTGCAGATCGAATCGGGAAGCGCCGAGTTTGCACGCGGCCTCGAGCTCGGACAGCGACCTGAACCGCCGGATCTCGTGGTCGTACCTGGAGGACGACTCGTAAAGGACGATATCCGTCTCGCTCAGCAGGAACTGCACGACATCCCGGAGGTCGTCCGCCACAGCGTAGAAGTCGAGTAATGCCATGGACCGGCCTCCATCGCCGAACGCCCCGGTTCATCAACCGGGGCCGATCGGGGACCTGCACGTCCAGGAAATCCCAACAGTGGCGCCCATCTGCTGCAGCGACGGGTGACACCTCTGGCTCTGCCGGCAGAGCGGGTGGCACACAGTCAGTCGCTTTCTGACAGGGCTATGCCGCCGGGAGAAGAATCCGCTTTTGCAGCGAGCCCGTCACCCGACGACGGATCGACCTCTTCGCGAAGCTTCCGGTCGAGGAGAAACGTGCCGAAGGGATAGAGCGACGCGACGAGTGCTTCGACGATTCGCCCAATCGACCAGCGACGCGAACGCGCGGCACGCGCGACCGCGACGATGTAGAGCAGGAAGAGAACGCCATGCAGCATCCCCACGACTCGGACGGCAAGAGGCATTCCTGCGACGTATTTCAGGGGCATGGCCACGAACAACAGGACCAGGAATGAGACACCCTCAAGTCCTCCGATGACACGCAAGTCGGTGATCGGGTTTCGCATGGCAAAAGCCTGGTCTGTAATGATCCGGGGCAAGGAAGTTCGTCGTTCCAATGTATCAGGTCCGCCACACCGCCGGCCCCTTGTCCGGGAGCTGGCCACGGCCAGTTCGTGACATGAGGGCCCTACCCGACGCTGGGTGGCACATCTAGGAAGTCCAAGGTCAAGGGCGCAATCCTGGCTTGGATCGGCTTCCCCGCGATCTGGAGAGGGCCGTTCCATGTTTTTCTGAGCGTCCGGCAGGCTCTTGTCCTGGAGGGACAGGTGGGCTGGCCTGGTTGAAACTGTGCAGACGAATCGAGAATCTCACTGTCGCTGCGAGTCATCCCACGCTGTTTCGGACTCTGCGTATTCCATGAAACCTGACGAACACCCATTTGGCGCCCTCGCGCCGCGAGACGCGCACAAGCGAGGACTCCACCGGACGATGACTCTCGGCGGAGAATACGCCACCCGCAACTACACCGTGAAACACCTGAGGGATCTGAAGGGCAAAACGGTTCTCACCGAGACCATGCCCTTCACAACCCGGGAAGCCGCGGCCGCCGAAGAGGCGGGGATCGATACGCTGAAGGTCAGGTTCGATCCGACGAATCCGGCGGACGCCATCGCGATGCGAAAAGCGGCCCCTCATACGTTCATGACGTTCTGCATCGGGCTGACAAAGATTGCGACTGCCGACGAGGCGGTCCGGGC
>JAEYWB010000863.1 GCA_023429275.1 Planctomycetota bacterium | reverse complement strand
AGTGTCAGCAGCATCGCAACTGAGCCCTGAGACCTGATACCTGATACCTGATACCTGATACCTGATACCTGATACTTGACACTTGAGACTTCGCACTTGCCCCTTTCCTGCACCTGTTCCCTTAAGTCCCGCAGAACCATCCCCTATTCTCCGCGGGTCGAGTCGTCGCCAGAACTTGTGAGGAGAACAGGTGCCATGTTCGATCAGTCGCTGATGCAGCGGAAGGCGGATGTCCGGGGGGTCTATCCCAACCAGATCAACGAGGAACTCGCCTGGTTCACCGGCCGCTGCCTGGTCCGGTACGTCAAGGAGGCGACCGGTGAGGCCGCTCCGGTCATCCTCGTCGGCCGCGACGGCAGGCTCTCCTCTCCCGCGATCTACTCGGCCCTCATCCAGGGGATCGCCTCGGACGGGGGGCGCTCCGTCCCGTGCGGCCTCGCGACGACCGACATGATCCAGTGGGGAGTGGGCGAGCAGCTCGAAGGGGCGATCGCGGGGGCGATGGTTACCGCCTCCCACAACCCGCCGGAGTACAACGGCATCAAGATGCTGCTCCTGAATGCGAAGACGAAGGGGCTCGACGTCATCAGCCCTCTCGCCCACCTGGCGAAGCACTTCGACGGGGACAAGGGCTCTTCGATCGCCCCGGCGAACACGTGTGCTCCCTTCCCGGCGTCGTCGGCTCTCAAGCTCCACGAGCGGTTCACCGCCGCGGCCCTCGAGCTCGCTCCGAACATCAAGAAGGCCAAGGGAAAGATCGTTCTCGATCCGGGGAACGGCGTCGGCGGCCTGTTCGTGCCGCTGCTGAAGGGGGCACTCAAGGCCGCGGGGGCGGATGTCGAAATCCTCTCGGTCGCGGAGCAGATCGACGGCCGGTTCCCGACCCGTCCCTCGAACCCCGGGCTTCCGGGAGCGGTCAAGCTGCTGCAGCAGAAGGTCCGCGAGTCAGGCGCCGCTTTCGGAGCGGCCTTCGACGGCGATGCCGACCGCGTCTTCCTCGTCGATGATTGGGGAACGTTCGTCTCGGGCTCGCTGCTGCTGGCGGCTCTCGCCCAGAGTGTCGTCAAGAAGGCTCCGAAGTCGGGGACGCCGCCGAGCGTCGTTTATTCCGCGGTCTCGAGCTGGCTCGTCGTGGAAACTCTCCGGAAGGCCGGGGGGCGGCCGGTCATCTCCCGCGTCGGCCAGGACGCCGTCAAGGTCGCCCTGATCCAGACGGATGCCGTCTTCGGCGGGGAGTCCTCGGCTCACTACAACTTCCCGGCCTCCTACTGCCTCGACTCCGGGCTGTTCTCGCTCATGACCTTCTGGGACATGCTGCTCGAGACGGGGCAGTCCTGCTCGCAGCTCCTCGGATCGCTGGCCCCCTGGCCCGCCAGCGGCGAGGTGAACCTGCGGGTCGAGTCGGCCGACTGGAAGGCGACGAGCAAGCAGGTCATTGACGCCCTGCTCGCGCAGTACCGCGGCGCGGATGCCAACGCCTATGTGCTGACGATCGACGGCGTGTCGGTGTTTCATCCTCGCTCGCCGAAGTTCGCGGGGGTCGACGACCTCTTCCAAATCGACTCGAAGAACGATCCGACCGGCGCGACTTACCGCATCGTCGCCGATGGCTACTCCCCCGACTGGTGGTTCAGCGTCCGGGCTTCGAACAACGAACCGCTCCTGCGAGTCAACGTCGAAGCGAAGAACGCGGCGGATGTCACCGGCCGGAGCTTCGGCCTGATTTCCTGGATCCGCGAGTTCGTCGCGAAGAGCGGAGGACGGGTGCACGTCGAGGACTGGGGAAACCTGGGGTAGATGAAGCGATCAGCCGTCAGCATTCAGCATTCAGCAAAGAGCTGACGGCTGGTTGCTGACCGCTCGTCAATCCCGCGGAGCTCGCATTTCCCCGAAAGCGCGGCCCGCGGGGCCCATTTCCGGATACAATACGATCGCATCGTTGTTCGTATGAGGTGACAGCATGGTGGATCCCCGAGGCAATGACCGCGGGCCCGGTTCGGTGGAACGGCTCCGGCAGGAATTCGACAAGTGGCTCGACACCGCCTGGTCCCAGGGGGAGCGGGCGATGGATGCCATCGGAATCCGTCGGAATTCGCTTCCCGCGGTGGATGTCGTCGAGACCCCCGAAGCGGTCGTGGTGCTGGTCGATCTTCCCGGATTTTCGGCGGAGCAGGTCGAGCTGACTCTCACCGGACACATGCTGACGCTCCAGGGGAAGCACCCGGAGCTCGAACCGGGCCAGGTTCACCTGAACGAGCGGCCGCATGGGCCGTTCAAGCGGTCGGTCGCACTTCCGTCGACCGTCGACGCCGACACCATCCAGGCGGATACGAAGAACGGAGTCCTGCGGGTCTGCGTCCAGAAGATTCCCGCGCAGAAGTCGAAGCGCATTCCGATCACGGGGTGAGCCAGTGCGGCCTCCCCGCGTTCTGCCCGGCGCCGCGTCGTGGCTTGGAGCTGTTGCGGCGGCACTGATCATCGCCACCGCTCCCGGGGCTGTCGCTGCGCCGCCTGATGCCACCGAGGTCGAAGAGCTCATCCGCCAACTCGGCGCCGAGGCCAGGAAGGACCGACTTGCCGCCGAGCAGAGGCTCATCGAATTCGGCCCGGAGCTCCTCGATCGCCTCCCCCCGCCGGACCTCATCGACGGAGCCGGTGTGCGCGAGGCCGTCGGCCGGATCCGGCAGCGCCTGGAACTCGAGGCGGCTCGACAGTCGATCCGGCCCCGGCCGGCCGAGCTGCGAGGAACACGCACATGGGAATCCTGGGCGGGCGAACTCGCCCGGCAGACGGGGAACAGCCTCCTGGTCGCTCCCGCGGATCGCGACAGGATGCTCTCACTCGACCTCCCGTCGCTCTCCTTTTGGGAGACGGTCCGCCGCGCGGGATGGGTGACCGTGTACGATCCCGCGACAAACCGCGTGTCGCTCCGCGGCGCGGGGGCCGACGAGGCTCCCGTGGGTGACTTCTCTGGAGTCTTCCGGGTGACTGCGGACGCCAGCCGCCGGGGGGAGCAGGTCCACGTCGGCCTCGAGCTCTGGGGGGAACCACGGATCCGTCCGCTCTACGCCAGGATTGCCGATGGCGCGCTGACTCTCGAACGGGGGGATCTCCGCAGCATTGCGGTTTCTCCGGATGCCCGCCGCGAGATCCCGATGACCG
>JAEYWB010000850.1 GCA_023429275.1 Planctomycetota bacterium | reverse complement strand
ACGGGACCCTGTTCGTGATGGTCCCGGCGCTGATACTTCTCACGGTCGTGCGCGGGCGGATCGATATCCGTCTGACGCGTGATCGACTCGCCATGGGATGGGGGGCGGGATGGTTCGGATTCCGCCGCCGTATCCGCCTCGACGAGATCGACGACGTCCGGCTCGTCCGCCCGGAGTCGGCTCAGGCTGCGAAACGTCAGAGGGCAAACGGCGGATCCGGGGCCGCGGCTGTCATCGTCAAGGGACAACCCTGGATCCTGACGACGTTGCATTCCCAGCCGGTCGCCCTCGCGGCCGCAGGCCTCGTCAGAACGCGTCTGGTCGACTGGGGAATCCTCGCTCCGGGCGGCTCCCCCTCGAACGACGAGCTGCCTTGGTCACCGGACGAGGGGGAGCCGGATTTGCGACCGGAGCCCCGGAGTCCATCTCTCTGAGACCCCGGACTCAACCCGATCGCCGGGCAGGCGGTCTGATGCGAAGCCGTCGATCATAGCAGGCGCCGTCTCGAACAAGGCGAAAAGCGGCCAGCTCTTCCAGCGCTCGACCGTAGCTTCCCGGGAAGAGGACACTCTCAGTTTCCGCATGCGAGCCTGGCGCGGTGGGTGAGGGACCTGTTACAGGAGGCACGCCCCCCAGAAGGGGACGAAGATCGCGACCGGCAGGCCGGGATGGCAGGTGCAGGTCGGTCTGCCCGAATTCGCACACCGCGGTCGAGCACCTTGAGGTCGGGCCGGTCGCGCAAACTCTTCGGGGCCGGGTGAGAATCCGTTCTGCAATTCGAATCTGAATTGGCAATCGGTCGACGCCTCGCGGACGATCAGGGGAAAGACTGGGGCCTGAAGGCCGCGTCGACGGGGACCAACCCGTTGGGCCCCCGGGGCCGGTCCCCTCTCGATTCCGCCGTTCGACATGGATCTTGCCCAGTGACATCGACTGAATCCCTCTCGGTGACGTCGTCCTACAACGGGTCGAACGCGGTCTACCGGATCCTCCGGGATTCCAGCTGGGGGCCGGCGCTGATGAACCTGGGCTGGTTCACGTTCCGCGGGCCGCTGGGGTTCATGAACCTCACGACGAACCTGTGCGACCTGCAGCGCTCGCTCGCGTACCGGTCGATCGACCTCATGCGGGTCCAGCCGAACCAGGAAGTGCTCGACATCGCCTGCGGCCGGGGGATGACGAGCTACATGATCCGCCGGATGCATCCGCGGGCGAGCGTCGTCGGGATGGACTTGCTCCCCGAGAACACCCAGATCGGGCAGAACCTCTTCGGAAACCAGCCCGGCCTGAGATACCAGCAGGGGGATGCGACCGCCCTCCCGTTCGGTGACGGCTCGTTCGACCGGATTCATTGCCTGGAAGCGGCCTTCCACTTCCCGAACCGGGACCGGTTCCTCCGAGAGTCGGGGCGGGTGCTGCGCGAGGGGGGCCGGATGGTCGTGGTCGACTTCACCTGGAAGGACGCCAAGTACCGTGACACGCGGTTCACGCCGGCCGGGAAGGTCGTCCGCGAGATCTGGCAGTGGGAAGACCTCTTCACGCTCGACGACTATCGTCGCTACGCCGCGGAGGGGGGGATGACGATGGTCGAGAACTACGACTGGACGCGGCGGGTCTCGACCCCCAACACGCGGCTGCTGGAGGCGCTCGTCTGGCTTCGGCGCCGCAGCTGGGGAAGAAAATCGATGGAGTACATGAACCCGCTCCTCCGCAGCGTGAGCGAGCAGGACTGGAAGGAACTGGAAGAGGCCGCGAAGGCTCACCGGACGATGGAGCCGTATTGCATCTACTCGACGATGGTGTTCGAGAAGCGGGCAAAAGCGTAGGGGATCGGGCCGCGAGACGTTCAGGACTCCTGCCCGAACGTCAGCCGCATCTGGCGATCGTGCTGCTCGAACTCGCGGTGCAGCATGCTCGGCTGGATGTCGCGGTTGTTCTGGTACTTGTCGCTGCTGTATTCCCGGATCGGGCCTTCGAGCGTGTGGTAGAAGATCTGCGCGATCTCGACCCCGGCGTAGATCCGGATCGGCTGGATCGCGTACATCTCGAGCGTCCAGTAGCCCTTGAAGCCGACGTCGCCGAACCCCGCCGTCACGTGGACGAACAGTCCCAGCCGGCCGACCGACGAGCGTCCCTCGAGCATCGGGACGAGGTTGTGCGTCTCGGTCCGCTCGACCGTCCGGCCCAGGTAGAGCTGGTTCGGGTTGAGGACCAGCCCCTCCGGGGGAATCTCGTAGCGGCGGTGCCGGTTGGGCCGACGCATGTCGAGGACGATCTCCTCGTACACGAGGAGCTCGTTGTGCAGCCGGAGGTTGTAACTGTTGGGGTTGAGCTGCGCAGGCTCATACGGCTCGATAATGATGTCTCGTCCGATACGAGACTCGATCTCCGCCCCGCTGATGATCATGAAGTTGTCCGCGTGCACCGTCGATCGCGACTGGAGTGGCAGTGTCTCGCCCGGACGGGGAATGGTCAATCGGTTGGGATCGACGTACAGTGGGGCAGACGGGAGGCCGGGGGAGGCTGTGGGCTGTGGGCTGTGGGCTGTGGGCCTCGAGTTCGTCAATCGGGAATCGTTGTCCCTTCGATCTTCTGGTTCTCCCAGTAGATGGCGCCGTCTTTCAGCTCGATCAGCCGCGACCGGCTTCCCGGGACCGGGGGGGAACTCTCGGTGGGCATCCACTTTCCCATCGCCCCTTTTCGCTGGGCTTGCTCCGGGATCGCCTCGAGGTTCGTCCACTCGTGAGGATCAGCGACGAGGTCGTATAGCTCTTCGCTCCCGTCGGCGTAACGGATGTACCGCCAGCGTTCATCCCGGACAGCGTGGTTTCCCGGACCATGCGACGTGATCGCCGGCCAGTGGCGGGGAGCGTCCGGATCGCGGAGCTGGGGAACCAGGCTGTGCCCCTCCAGGTCGTTCCGCGAGGGGAGTTCGCAGAGGTCGATGAGGGTGGGGTAGAGATCGAGCAGTTCGACCGGACTCGAACACTTCACCCCGCGTCCGATCCCCGGCCCCGCGAAGATCAGGGGGACTCGCGTCGACCGTTCCCAGAGCGTGTTCTTGCCGCTGATTCCCTTTTCCCCAAGATGCCATCCGTGGTCGCTCCAGAGGACGACGACCGTTTCGTCCGCCCGGCCCGACTCGTCGAGCGCGTCGAGGACCCGGCCGACCTGGGCATCCATGAACGAGATCGATGCGAGGTAGGCCCGGACGAGTGGCTGCCACTGATCCGCCGACTTCAGCCATTTGAGGCGAGGCTCGGGCAACTGCCAGTGAAGCCGCCAGGCGAAGAACGGCACGTCCGCCCGATCGTCCTCGCGGATCTCGGGAAGCAGCGCGTCCCCCTGCGGATAGAGGTCGAACCACTTCTGGGGGGCATAACACGGGACGTGCGGCAGTGCGAACCCGACCCCGAGAAAGAACGGCTCCTTCGGTCCCCTGCGAATCTGCGCGACCGCCCAGTCCGCCACGCCATAGTCCGGGTGGTCCTCGTCACGTTCGGGGAATGGACCCCAGTCGACGAGCGGATGTCCGCTCGGTGTCCGGGTATACGGTTTCGCCGGACGGATCTGTCGCCGCCCGGGCTGGCCCACCTCGTCGAGCTCCCGCGGCCGGTCCTTCGGCGGGGGGAACGCTCCGTGCCAGATCTTTCCGACGGTCATGGTCCGGTAGCCGCCGTTGTGGAAGTGCTCGAGCAGCGGGACTCGATCGGCGAGCGCCGGGACCGTCCGGAACCACGGCTCGAGGGCGTAAACGCCGGTCGTCGTCGGTCGGAGGCCGAGCATCACGCTCGTCCGCGACGGATTGCACAAGGGCGCCTGACAGTGGGCATTCGTGAAGGTCGTTCCACGCGCGGCGAGCCGGTCGAGATTCGGAGTCTGGACAAGCGGGTGACCTGCGAGCGGACCGACCCAGTCGTTGAGGTCGTCGATCGCGATGAACAGCACGCTGGGCCTGCCGCCTCGGCGAGCGCGGGTGTCGTTGGCGACAGCAAGGTCAGCCACCAGCGAAAGGAGGAGGACCGCGAGCAGTGAATAGCGCATGGAAGGACTCGATCGACGACGAGCTGGCCCGGCCTTGCAGACTTTAACACGGCGTGAGACGACGGGCGACAGACCGCTCCCTCGAAGCATCTTTCCGGTCAGGCGTCCGAAGGTCACACCCGAGAAGTCGTAATCCGGTCACTGCGTGGCCGCGGCGGACCTGGGCAGCCCTCCGGCCCAACTGGCCGTGGGAGGCGAGAGCGGGAGGCCGACTCAAAACCCGGCGAATTTGAAGATCCGGCACCTTCAGATGTGCTGAGCGTTTGAGCGTCCAGCCCTGGTTGTCGGCCAGGCGTCGGCCGGTCGAACGTGCTGAAAGGGTCGTCCGGCCGGGCCGCGGGGGGGACGTCGGGAACGACCGGACGGGCTCGGTTGCCGCACGGGATTCGCCGCGATAGCTTGATTGTCCGCACGGAATGCGGGCTGCCGGAGTCTCACGGATGCGCTCATCCTTCGTCTGTTTTCGAGGAATCCTGGTATGGGTCGTCCCGTCACGCTGTTCACCGGCCAGTGGGCCAATCTCCCGCTCGAGGTGCTGTGCAAGAAGGCCGCCGGATTCGGTTACGACGGCCTCGAACTCGCCTGCTGGGGAGATCATTTCGAAGTCGACAAGGCCCTCTCGGACGACACGTACTGCGCCCGCAAGCGGGACCTCCTCGAAAAGCACGACCTCAAGCTGTTCGCCATTTCGAACCACCTGGTCGGGCAGGGAGTCTGCGACAACATCGACGAGCGCCACAAGTCGATCCTACCCCCGTACGTCTGGGGCGACGGCAAGCCGGAGGGGGTCAACCAGCGTGCCGCCGAGGAGATGAAGAACACCGCCCGCGCGGCAAAGAAGCTGGGCGTGAGCGTCGTCAACGGCTTCACCGGCAGCAGCATCTGGCACCTGATTTACGATTTCCCGCCGACGCCGAAGAAGATGATCGACGCGGGTTTTCAGCAGTTCGCCGATCGCTGGAACCCGATCCTCGACGTCTTCGAAGAATGCGGACTGCGGTTCGCCCTCGAAGTCCATCCGACGGAAATTGCGTTCGACATCTACTCGACGAAGCGGGCGCTCGAAGCGATCGGCCACCGCAAGGAGTTCGGCTT
>JAEYWB010000823.1 GCA_023429275.1 Planctomycetota bacterium | reverse complement strand
GAACATGCTCATCCGCCCCACCGCGGCCCAGCTCCAGTCGTTCGGCGAACCCGACCTCGTCATCTTCAACGCCGGCCGCTTCCCGGCGAACCGCTACACGACCGGCATGACCTCGCGGACGAGCGTCGACCTGAGCCTCGAACACAAGCAGGTCGTCATCCTCGGCACCGAGTACGCCGGCGAGATGAAGAAGGCGGTCTTCACCTACATGAACTACGCGATGCCCAGGGATGGCGTCCTCTCGATGCACTGCTCGGCGACCGCCGACCGGGCGACGGGAGAGTCGGCCGTCCTGTTTGGACTCTCAGGGACGGGAAAGACGACGCTGTCGGCCGACCCCAAGCGGGACCTGATCGGGGACGACGAGCACTGCTGGTCGGATGAGGGGATCTTCAACATCGAAGGGGGCTGCTACGCGAAGGCGGTGTACCTCACCCGCGAGGCGGAGCCGCAGATCTTCGACGCGCTTCGGTTCGGCGCCGTCCTCGAGAATGTCGTCTACGACGAGGCGAACCATCACGTCGACTTCGCCAACACGAGCATCACGGAGAACACCCGCGGGGCGTACCCGATCGAGTTCATTCCCAACGCCAACGTCCCCTGCGTGGCGGGGCTTCCGAAGCACGTCATTTTTCTGACGTGCGATGCCTTCGGCGTACTGCCGCCGGTGAGCCGGCTGACTCCGGAGCAGGCCGAATATCACTTCATGAGCGGCTATACCGCGAAGGTCGCGGGGACCGAGGTGGGTGTGACGGAACCCGAAGCCGCCTTCTCCCCGTGCTTTGGCGGCCCGTTCCTCGTCTGGCATCCGGCGAAGTACGCGGAGCTTCTCTCGCAGAAGATCCGTCAGCACGATTCGGACGTCTGGCTGGTCAACACCGGTTGGACCGGAGGACCTTACGGGACCGGCGTCCGGATGAAGCTCTCGCACACGCGTGCGATCATCGAAGCGATCTATGCCGGCGAGCTGCGCGACGCGCCGACTGCGATCGACCCCGTGTTCGGAATCGGCATCGTCACCCGCTGTCCCAACGTCCCCGACGCGATTCTCAACCCGAGGTCAACGTGGCCCGATTCGGCCGCCTACGACCGGGCCGCGACGGAGCTCGCGAATCGGTTCAAGACCAACTTTGCAAGATTCGCGGACGGCGTCGGCGCCGAGGTACTTGCGGCCGGTCCGCGGTAACCAGGCCGGAAGCGGCCCGGAAATGCGGCGACCCGCACCAAGTCGATGTTGGCCGGTTCGCATCCGGATTCCCTTGAGTGAAAGTGCTGGACCTCGTGACCGGCTTACGCCGCCGTCGACCAACCGGGGGCCTCCCGGACGCCCGGTCAGGGCTCTCTCGCCTCTCGCGGGCCGGATTGCCTGACCCAATTCCGGGACCGGAGTGGCATTGCGCAGTCGAATACTGTCTGGCACTGCGCCTGCGGCAGAATCGGCAGAGTCGCCGTATCCTCTCTGGTTCGACATTGATTTCTCGCAAGTCGTTACCTATGGATTGAGGAGAACGATGACTTCGCTCGATGGGACTCTGGCGAGTTTTTGTGTCGAGAACCGCCTTCGCTCCCGATTTTGCCTACCACTATGGCTCCCGCCTCTTCCCCTTCCCCCATCCCCGGTTCTTCACTCCTGAGCAGCCAAAGTCTCTCCTACATCGAGAGCCTCTACGCCGACTACACCGCGGGGAAGACGGACACCGTTCCTGAAGAGTGGCAGACCTACTTTCATGAGCTGACAAGGGGAGATGGGGACGCGCACACGCTCGGCAACGGGAACGGCCACGGGACCAGGTGGTCCGACCAGCCCCCGTTCCCGCAGCACAGCATCTTCAATCCTCCGGGTGCCGGCGCGGCAAAGCAGGACTTCCGCGACGCTCAGCGGATGGGAGCGGCCGCCCAGCAGGAACAGCTCGACCAGCTGATCCGCAACTACCGCGTCATCGGGCACATGGCGGCCTCGCTCGACCCGCTCGGAACGGTCCGCCCGACCCCACGAGAGCTCGACCCCGCCGCCTACGGCTTCACCGCCGAGGACAGCGATCGGGAGTTCTCGACCTACACCATGGGAGGTCCGGACGTCCGGACCCTCGGCCAGATCGTTCACTGGCTGAGGCAGACCTACTGCCGCACCATCGGCGTGCAGTACATGCACATCAACAATTCCAAGGTCCGCAACTGGCTGCAGGAGCGGATGGAGTCGACCGGCAACCGGGCGAAGGTGAGCCGCGATGAACAGAAGCGGATTCTCGAACGCCTGGCGGATGCCGAGCTGTTCGAAGAGTTCATCTCGGTCAAGTTCCAGGGGGCGAAGAGCTTCTCGCTGGAAGGGGCCGAGTCGCTGATCCCGATGCTCGATATCGCGATCGAACGCGCCGGGGAAGAAGGGGTCCGCGAGATCGTCATCGGCATGGCCCACCGCGGCCGGCTGAACGTCCTCGCGAACATCATGGGGAAGAACCCGCGGCAGATTTACCGCGAGTTCATGGACCAGGATCCGAAGCTGCACTACGGCCGCGGCGACGTCAAGTACCACCTCGGCTACAGCACGAACTACACCGCGAAGAACGGCAACCGGGTTCACCTGTCGCTCTGCTTCAACCCGAGCCATCTCGAGTACGTCAACACGGTCGCGCAGGGACGCATGGCGGCCAAGATGGACCGCTTCAAGGACTTCGACCGCCGGAACGGCTGCGTCTTCCTGATCCACGGGGACGCGGCGTTCGCCGGCGAAGGGATCGTGCAGGAGACTCTGAACCTCTCGCTGCTCGAGGGGTACAAGGTCGGCGGAACGATCCACATCATCATCAACAACCAGGTCGGCTTCACGACCGATCCGAGCGACGCGCGGTCGACCGAGTATGCGAGCGACGTCGCGAAGATGCTCGAGATTCCGATCTTCCACGTGAACGGGGAAGATCCTGAGGCCGTGACGCAGGTCGTCCGCCTCGCGATGGACTTCCGCAAGGAGTTCCAGCGGGATGTCGTGATCGACATGTACTGCTACCGCCGCCGCGGTCACAACGAGGGTGACGAGCCCGAGTTCACGCAGCCCCTGATGTACAAGCTCATCAAGGGGCGGCAGTCGGTCTTCGACGCCTACCTCAAGGCCCTCAAGTACCTGACAAAGGAAGACGGCGAGAAGATCGAGGCGGAGCGGAAGGCCAAGCTCGAGGCGGAGCTGACCGCCGCCAAGGCCGAGGACTTCAAGCGCGAATTCAATCACATGGGGGGGATCTGGGCGCACTTCACCGGCGGTGGAGCGGCGAACGCCGATCATCCTGCCACAAGCATCGAGCGGCAGAAAGTCACGGACATTCTCAAGGCCGTCACCCGGCTTCCCGAAGGCTTTACTCCGCATACCAAGGTCGCGCGTCTGCTCGATGGCCGCAACGCCATGGCGATCGGCAAGCAGCCGTTCGACTGGGGGGCGGCCGAGATGCTCGCCTTCGGGTCGATCGTCGCCGAAGGGCACCGGCTGCGGATGTCCGGGCAGGACGTCCGTCGCGGAACGTTCAGCCATCGTCACGCCTACCTGCAGGACTATCAGACGGGCGTCTCCCTCTCGACGCTGTCGAACATCACCCGCGACCGCGGCCGCGTCGCGATCTTCAACAGTCCGCTGTCGGAGGCGGGCGTGCTCGGCTTCGAGTACGGATACAGCCTCGACA
>JAEYWB010000715.1 GCA_023429275.1 Planctomycetota bacterium | reverse complement strand
CACGACGGCTCCGAGTGGCATCGAGACGACAAGGTGAACCGCGACGAGGGCTACTCGACCGAGCTCATCGGGCGTGAGGCGGTGCGGATCATCAGCGAACGGGACAAGGCGAAGCCGCTGTTCCTCTACGTGCCGTTCAACGGTGTCCACTCCCCTTACCAGGTTCCCGACAAGTACTCGGACGCGTATCCCCAGTTCTCCGGACAGCGCCGCAAGTATGCGGGAATGGTGACGGCGGTCGATGAAGCGGTGGGGAAGATCGTCGAAACCCTGAAGGCGGAGAAGCTGCTCGAGAACACGCTGATCGTCTTCTCGAGTGACAACGGCGGTCCGGCGCCGGGTCGGATCACGAGTAACGGACCGCTTCGGGCCGGCAAGGGGACGGTCTACGAGGGGGGCGTTCGCGTCTGCGCCTTCGCGACCTGGCCCGGGAAGATCCCCGCGGGAAGCTCGGTGACGACGCCGATTCACGTCACCGACTGGTATCCGACCCTTATTCGCCTGGCGGGAGGGAAGACCGAGCAAACGCTGCCGGTCGACGGCCGCGATGTCTGGTCTGCGATCACAACCGGAGCCGCATCGACGCGGGAGGAGATCGTCCTCAATTCGACGCCGACGGGAGGCGCAATCCGCGTCGGATCGTGGAAGCTCGTGCTGAACGGCTCGCAGCCTGACGCCGAGGAAGGCCCCGCCCTGGTGGCGCGTGGTCCCCTCAAGAAGAAGGCGGGGGCTCAAGTCGAGCTCTTCGACCTCGCGAAGGACCCGGGCGAGAAGACCGATGTCGCCCAGGCGAACGCCGCCGTCGTGGCGGACCTCCGGGCACGTTTCACCCGTCTCTCCGCCGGCGCCGTCCCGCCGAAGTCCGGCCCGAAACCGAAAGGCTTCGAGTCCCCGGCGATCTGGGGAGAGCGATAGCGGCGGCACGGACCCAAGCCGTCACATTCCTACTGGTGAACGTCACTCCGAGGATTCGCCAAGAAGTCGGCCAATCCTCATTTCTTCTTGGCGAGCTGATCGAGCGGAAGGTCGAAGGTATTGGGGCCAGCCTTGACCTCGACGACGATCGGTGAGGCGTCCATCGTCAGGAACTGCGAAGGGATCCCGCCGGTCGCTGTGGCTGCCGGCTTGATCGCCGACGTTCCCGTCATCATCCGCTTCTTGTATTCCTCACCGGTCGCGTCGACGGGAGGGGCCTCCGGAGGGCGAACGGTCACGACATACCGCCCCGCAGGGATCCCCTTCGCCGGATCCCCAGTCAGCGAAAACTTCCCGAGACTGTCGATCTTCCCGGCGGCCGTGGTTGATTTCTCCTTGCAGAAGAAGATCACCGAGCTGTCGACGGTCAACGGCTTCCCGTCCAGAGTGACGCTCCCTGAGACCTGCGCCTGTTCGCCTTCGGGAACCGGCGTTCCTTTGCAGCCCGCGAGAACGAATGCGAAGAGGATTGCGAAGAAACCGTACCGCATCGAGACGTCTCACGAGTTCGAGAAGGTTGGAAGCAGAGGAGACCGCCATCCGCAACGCACGGCGGAGGACGCCGGATCTTACAGGCCTTCAACCGGCTTGCGATCGTCGCGTGTCGCAGCACGACGCAGGATCTGCATGTCGACGGTGTCGCCGATGGAGCGGACTGACCCGTCTCCCATGAGGGCGTTGATAATGCCGGCGTGCGACGAGTTCAACGGGTTGTTCATTCCGAAGTTGTCGCCAATGCCCGGCCAAAGCGGATCTTCGATGACGGCCGGAGCGTTCGGAGCATAGCGGATCGTCGTCAGGTTGAACTGCCTCTCGAACATGCATCCCGTGCATTCGCTGATGATGTTGACGTTCGGTCCCCCCATCATGATGCCATGAGCTCCGTTGACCGGCTGATAGTTTCCGGCTGTGTCGATGAGTTCCTTGGAAGCCTCTCCCACCACAATCACGTTGGTCAGACCGTCGACGAAATCTCCGAACTTCCGGGACTGGATCGGCCCGAATGTTCCGCCGTTGGTGATGATTCCTGTTCCCTGCTGGCCGCCGCAGCATCCACAACAGTTGGCGATCCGGCTCGGAGGATTCGTGAACCCGTTGCCGTCGGTGGCTCCCATGATTCCCATGTACTGCGCGATCGTGGTCGGTCCGCCTCCCGTGTCACGCTTTGGCGGAAGCGTGCTGGAGGGACAGATCGCGAATGTCAACGTCACCTTCCGAAGGACGTCCCCGTTCGCCTGGCCCACTGCGTCGCCACAGCACGTCCAGCCGGGATGGACGCCGTTCCAGTTGAGCTGGTTGTAGGTGTTCGCGGCATCGATGTAGGGAAGAATGAACATGTACCACGACGGGCCCCAGCCGCCGTGAACGCTCGGAACGTTTCCCGGAGGGAGCAGCGAGAAGGTCTCGTGGTAGTTGTGCAGAGCGATCCCGATCTGCTTCATGTTGTTCAGACACTGGCTGCGCCGCGCCGCTTCCCGCGCTTGCTGAATGGCGGGAAGGAGAATCGCGACCAGCACGGCGATAATTGCGATGACCACGAGAAGCTCAATCAGCGTGAATCCACTTCGACGGCGCATGGGGATGCCCTCAATGTGAGAAACGTGGTCGAAAGTTCGACTTGAGATGGGAACGATTCGACTTGAGATGGGAACGAAAGGACGTGTGCTGGCCAAACTACGCATCTAAATCGAGTTATTCAAGAGCGGTCGACGGAGATTCATGGTGCCGGAGCCGTGAACTCCGGTCCCCAGAAAAGCTGCGGGACGTCCTCGCACACAATCAGCTCTTTCGAGCGAAGCGGAAGCGAAAGCCCGTGATGACGGTCCGTTCGTCCTCCGGGCCATGCGACTTCCAGATCGATGGACGCGACCCCCGCCGGAATCGTCAGGGAAACGCAAGGCTCGCTGGTCACAAGGAAGCCGTTCCCCGCCAGCCGAAACCCGGTCAATTGCAGGTCTCCGGCGGTTGCCGTCACGACGGCACCGACCGCTTCACGGTCCGCCCTCCGTGTCCCGCGGAGCCGGACAAGAAGGGGGCTTCCCCTGGCGGGTGATTCATTGGTCAACAGGGCAAACGGGGCGTGGAGATGGGAGATCCCGACATCGGTCAGACCGTCGCGATTCCAGTCGAGCGTCGCCAGGCCGCGCCCGAGCCACCGCTTTTCGAAGAATGCTCCCAGTTCGGCGCCCGGGATCTCTCGGAACTCGTTCTCCTGATTCACGAAGACCTGCGCCGGCATCCGATCGGCTGTACTGGCGGAGGAAACCTGATCCACATGCCCGTTGGTTGCAATGAAGTCCGGGCGGCCATCGACGTTGAAGTCCGCGAATTGGCATCCGAAACCGAGCATGTCGTTTCGCATGCCGCCGAAGCGGAGCCTCCGGGTGGCGTCCTCGAAGTAGCCATCCCCCGTCTGCATGAAAAGGACCGTGGGGGAGCCGAAGAAGTTCGTGATGGCGAAGTCGAGCCGGCCGTCATGGTTCAAGTCGGCCGCAGCGATTCCCATCGAGGCGATCGCGTTACCGACGCCATCGACGGCCACACCACGGACTACCGCCTCGTCCTCGAACAGAATTCGATCCGCTGTCGAACGATTGATCAGCAGGAAGTTTTCCGAGGTGTCGTTTCCGACGAGGAGATCGAGCTTCGAATCGTCATCAATCCGGCACGCAACCAGTCCCAGGCCCCGCCCACGCAGCCTGCCGATTCCGGACGACTCGGTGGCATCGAGAAATGTGCCGTCCCCGAGGCTCTGGAACAGTGAGCCATGCGCTGGGGCGACCTGGGACGGACTGCACGCCATCTGTTCGCCACGCGCATCGAAACAGACTCTTGCCTGGGTCTCCGCACGATCAGAATAGTTCGCAACATACAGGTCCGGATGGCCGTCGCCGCTGAAGTCTGCGAAGGCCGCGCTCGTCGACCATTGTCGCTCGACGTCAACTCCCGTCCGGGCGGTCGCGTCCTCAAAGGTTCCGTCGCCGAGATTGTGGAAGAGCCGATTGGAGCCCAGGTTGCAGACGTACAGGTCGGGGAAACCATCACTGTCGAGGTCTCCCGCGGCAACACCGTGGGAGAATGACGTCTCGTTGATTCCGGCGACCGGTGTGACGTTCTGAAACCTGATTCCCGAACAGTTTCGAAAGATTTCGTCGCGACGAGTCGGCTGAGAGGCCGGGTTTCGCCAGTCATTCGCTTGAGCGAGATAAATGTCGGGCCAGCCGTCCCGATCGAAGTCAGTCGCCGCGAGCCCTCCGCCGACAACATTGAAGATGTGCTGCAGGCGGTTCTCTTCCGTCGTTCCTTCAAAGTATTGAAAGTCAATTCCGAGAGCCGACGCCTCCTCCCGGAAGCGAATCGCCCCAAAGCTTTGCCCGCGGGATGAAGACGTCTCGGTTTCGCTGGCGGGGGAGGGCCACTCCGGGAGGGGAAACTCGTCGACTTTCAGCCCGGCTCGAGCCGGCAGATTGTCGGTGAACTGCTCGGACGACCGTCGCGCGAGGGGGAGCAGGCGAACGAGTTCGCGAAGGGGCTCCTCCTGTGGGATGTCCATCCGGGACATGACGTGATTCCAGCCCGCCGCCTCCCAGAACCGTCCGAGACTCTCCAGAGTCTCAGCCGCCCGGACAATATGGATCTCCTCCCCTGAGTCTCGCATGGTGACCAGATGCGAATCGAGTTCCTGGAGCTTTTCTGCTTGCGCGGCGAAATGCCGCGCCGCCGCGGCGTTGCCGGTCCTGTTGAGGCTGAGGGCACACTTGAGCGTCGCATCCCTGTGATGGGGTGCGAGTCGAAGAGCTTCGAGAAAGCATCGGATGGCGGCCCGATCCTGTCCTGCCCGTTGCGCCGCGATTCCCTGTGCGTGCCAGACTTCAGGATGCTCCCGTCCGCCTCCAGGCTGGTGCCCATCCTCCGGGAGTTGCGACAGCCAGGTTAGAAAGTGGCGGCAGTCCCCTCGCTCGGCGAGGATTCGTCCGAGCCGGCCTTGAGCCTCTCCGAGATCCGGCCGAAGCAGAACCGCCCGGCGCAGGAGCAGTTCGGCCTTCTCAGGCCGGTTTGCATAAAGCTCCCGCCGTGCGACCGCGATTAACATCGAGGCGTCCTCCCCCTCCACCGTTCCGAGCTTCACCAGCCGGTGGTCGTCCCGGAAGAACCGGTCCGTCATCGTCGCGGCGATGAGCTCATCCCCGCGGCATTTCCCGAGCAGAATGAGGCGAAAGAAGAAGGGCCCTGCCTCCCAGGTGCGGCCGGAGGCGTTCAACAGGTGCGACAACTGCGAGAGAGCCTCGATGTGATTCGGATCGAGCGTCAAAACCTGACGCCAGTGCTGCTCGGCCTGGCTGACCCGGCCTTGCGTCGTCCGGCATCTGGCCATTCCCAGCGCGGCCTGGAATCCCCAGATCCTGCCGTGCCGGGCAACTTCTCTGTACAGCCTGACAGCCTCTTCGAATTCCCGAGCGGCTGCCCACGCATTCGCGGCGACAAGCTGGCATGCGGGATCGCTGGCCTCTACCGGATCGAGCCGTTTGAAGGCGAGTGACTCCGTGATCCCGCTTTCTCCTCTCTGGATGGCCCCCAGCACCTCCTGACGCCAGACGGTTGATTCGGTTGGGAATGACGCCGAGCCGAGGATGCCGATGACGCCTGCCAGAACGCCAACGGCAATGGCCCGACCAAGGATTCGCGGGCTGGCATCGGACTCCAGTCGAGTCGCCATCGAGGTGGACTCAAGAAAAGGAGGGAGTTCAGGGAGACGGTTTACCAAGGCTCCGGAACTCCGTCAGAAGTCCCCAGACCAGAAGCAGAGCCCCGACCGCGAGGAAGAGAATGGAGGCCGGTACGAAGACCAGAATCGCTGTGTCCCGATTGGCGAAGGGGACAAGCTGCGCGTGGCCGTAGGCCTGCTCCGCAGCGAGCAACAGAATCGACCCCGAGATCAGCTTCATGGCTCAGGAAGTCCAACCCAAAATCCTGCGTGAGCTCTTCCGTTCCTATCAGATCAGCCTTCCCCTTCAAGATCAACCAGATCGTGAGACTTTCGAATATGGAATATGGGGCAGCGAAGACGAGTCGGAGGGGTGGCCATTCCCGGCTGCGGCCTTGATGGTCGGGCGAAACCGCTTACACGCCGAAGATCCGCTCGACGTTTCCTCGCAGGAGCTGTTGCCCGAGCGAAACGGCCCGTTCTTCCGACCAGCCCCGGCCGGTCACGAAGTCTTCGGCGAGGACCTTCGACAGCACGCGGCGGTACATCCGGAACTTCGGGAGGCCGAACTCCAGCTTGTACATGTCGCTGTAGTAGCCGATCTGCTTCGACTGCGGCACCGCCTCGAGTCGCGACTTCGTGTCGAGCTCGATGTACGACGGGATGTTCGAATACCACCAGTGACCGTTCGTCACGACGTTCGGGAAGATCCAGGCATAGCTCACGAGCTCCTGGTTGCTCGTCTGGCCGAGGACCGAGATCGGGAAGGTCACCGTCGGGAAGGCGTTGAAGAGCTCCTTGTACTGGATCAGCGAGACCCGGTGGTCGAACAGGTCCTGTCCCTGGTAGACCCCCGCCGGGTAGACCTTGCGGTTCACCCCGATCATCAGGTCGAACGGCAGCTTATGTTCGGCGCAGTGCTCCGCGAGCGTCCAGAAGACGTGCTGGCTGAGGAGTTCCGCGTCCGAAGGAATCAGTTCCCCGCCGGCCGCGACGCGCCGCAGGATCCCCTCGACCGTCAGTCCCTCGACGTGGGTCGGCGTGAACGACGGCGGCAGCGAGATCGCGCACGCTTTGGCCCCCTTCTTCACGAAGTGAGCGAAGAGTACGCCGATCGCCTGCCGGAGGCTCGCGGCGTCCCCGGCCTCGACGCCGGTCGCCTTCGCAAGCCGCTCACGCGTTCCCGGCTTCGTGAAGTGGAAGACGAGGTCGTCCGTCCGCAGGCAGGGGATGTAGCGCTTCGTGTCGAAGCCGGTCAGCGGATCGTCGAACTCGTTCGTCAGGAAGACCCGCTCGATCTTGCTGATCTTCAGGACTTGGTCTTCCCAGTCCTTCTGCGCCATCTTCGCGGCGGCGGTGTCGTAGAGCTTTTCCCAGTTCTTCGAGGTGATCCGCTCTTCTTCGAAGCCGAAGAACGACCGCGACAGATCGAGCAGCCAGCTGAGCTGCACGGTGTTGTCGAGATCGACGAGCTTCTCGACGAGGCGGCCGACCTTCTCCTTCGGCCCGAGCTCGGGGTTCTCGATTTTCGACTTGGGGAGCCCCGCCGAGTGCGCCAGCTCGGTGTAGTAGTGATACCCCATGATGTCCGCGAGCGTCCGCGAGGCGGGAGCGTGCGGGTTGATGTGCGAGTGGGGGTCGACGAGCGGAAGACGTTCGAGTTCGTCGAAGAGACGCTGGTGGAGGGGGGTCATGGGGGAGGGCCTAGAGCCCAGGGCCTAGGGCCCAGGGCCGGAAAAGGACAAATACGGGCGAGCGAGTCGAAAACAGTCGTAGGATTTGATCATGGACCTCTGGCTCTAGGCCCTAGGCCCTGGCCCCTAGGCCATTTCAACATACACCTTCAGGTGACTGCTCTCACCGAGCAGGCTCATGATCTTCTTGGGGTCGGAAAAACCCTTCACCGGGGTCGTGAGGATCTTCTTCGTCACGCCGGGGAACATCACTTCGCCAAGAGCGAGGTTCGCGAGGCCCTTCGCGAAGTGGAGCCGGTTCCCGTTGACCGAGCCGACGAGCAGCTTGTTGCCGAGGACCCACTCGAGGTTGGTCTGATCGGAGGGGAAGATCGACATCGACTTGCCGCCGCCGGTGACGCTCGTCC
>JAEYWB010000679.1 GCA_023429275.1 Planctomycetota bacterium | reverse complement strand
TCAAAGGTCAGAGGCTTCACCGGAAGCAGGTCGACCGTAACGGGGGGGAGTGCCGCGGTCCCGGGGGGCTGCTCGAGCGGCTCGATCAGGGCCTGGATCTTCACGCCGGGGTACTTGCGGAGAAACTTTTCGTCCCAGCGGACTCGGACGACCGCGTCTTCGCCGAGGCTGATCGTCGGCCGGTCGAGACTCAGACGGAGGAACTCATTTCCCGCCGCACTCTTGGCGTCCGCCGCCCAGCGGGCGAATTGCCCCCAGTAGCGGTGGTGGTACTTGTCACCGACGCGGAACCGCCATCTCCAGGTGCTGTCGATTCCCTGCCAGATCACCTGGCCTGCCCCGACGTACTGCTGGACGAGGACGGCGTTCTTCCGGTCCCGGTCGAGGTCGGATGCGTCAGCGCCCCCCGGCGTTTCGAGCGAGGCCCAGACCGTGGCGGCGGGCTTCGCTTCGCCGATCAGGGCCCACATGTTCCCCGGAAGCGCCCCCCAGATCTTGCGGTTCTCGACCGGATCGCCGTCGAACTGAAGCATCGCCTGCTGCTCGCCGTCGCTCGTCAGCTGCAGATGGAAGCCGCGGTGAACCGGAGTGCCGGTCTGCGTCGGGCCGTTCGCCTCTTTGACTTCGAGGTTCGTGACCGGCAACAGGCCATCGACGATGTCGGAGCGGTATTCCAGCGGAAAGGACTGCTTTCCCGCGACGAGCATCAACGTTCCCCCCTCGATCCGGACGTAGCGATCGAGGAGTTCCCACGCGCGGGTCGAAAGCTCTCCGGTGGCGACGTCACCGATCAGGACCAGGTCGTACTGGCTGAAGGGGGTGGGGCTGCCGGCATCAAGCTGCGGCGGAAGGGGGAGCGTCCGCGGGAAGAACGTGTCGTTCAGGACCCCCATGTACGGCTGATTGAAGAGAACCGTCTCGACCTTCAGGCGGTTGTCTCGCTTGAGAGCATCGTTGATGTACCGGAACTCCCAGCGGGCGTCCCCTTCCAGGACCAGGACGTCCGCCTTGTCGTCAACGACCTGCATCGTGAACGTCCGGGCGTTGTTGTCGCTGCGGGTCTCGTCGGGAAGGGGCTCGACCCGGATCGAGTAGTGCTGCCGGCCGACCTCCTTCGCCGAGACATCGAAGGCAACTTCCGCCGTCGGGCCGTCGATCCGCACCGTCTTTCGTTGCGGCTCGCCGACGACCGCGCCCGCCGCGTCATGCTTCTCGAGCAGGACGGTCATCTCCATTCCGTCATAGCCGCTCGTCCGCAGGATCCCTTTCACGACCGGTGTGTCGTCCTGGAAGACCGTCGACGGGGCGTCCAGTCCGGCGACGGCGAGGTCACGCGGGCGGCGTTCCGATCCCATCACGACGGGGTAGATCGGCGCCAAGCCGGCGAAGCGTTCGACAAACCGCGGATCATTCCCATGCAGGTTGTCGCGGCCATCGGTGAGGACGACGACCCCTGCCAGCTTTCCGCCGCTTCCCCCTTCGACCGCGGCGTTGAGGGGCAAAGTGACGTCGGTCCCTTCGCCGTTCCCGGCGATCTTCGCAGGCTTCTCGAGGGCGGCAGGGTCGGTCGAGGCAACGTTGGCCGCGAAGACGCAGCGCTCGACGTTGGCCTGCTCGCGAAGCTTCTCCAGAAGCGGATGCGTCCCGTTGACCAGGAGCCGCCGGGCGATTTCATACCGGGAAAGCCGCTCGACCTCCGACATCAGCCCCTGGACCATTTCGCGCCGTCCGGCGGCCAGGGCATTTCGCTTCTGCGGGTCATTCGTCTCCCGCGGATCGACCCAGACCGGCTCCTTTCCCTCTTCGTAGGCGGCGATCCATTGGTCGATCTGCTCGGACGACTCCCCCTGGCCGAGCATTCCGAGCCCTTTCGCCCAGCGAAGCTTTTCGGCGGGGGTGGCGACGGTGTCGAGCGTGTCCATGCTCTCCGACACGTCGACTGCCACGACGACGCGACCGGTCGTCGTCAGGTCTTCGCTCCAGCGGGAAACCGGCTCGAACAACGCAAAGAGGATCACGGAGAGGGAGGCGATCCGCAGGCCGAGCAGCATATTGCCGAGGCGACGGTCGACCAGCTGGCGTTCGTATCGATAAAGCAGCGTGATGCAGGTCACGACCAGGGCCGAGACTGCAATCAAGAGGATCAGCCACGGCCTGGACTCTACGCCGCGGAATGTCGGCCAGTCGAACCCAAGCATGAAACGGTCTGACGAGTGACTGAACTCCGCAGCGGCGTTCCAACGCCTCCTGCGGATGGGAACGCATCATCTATGTCTTATCCTGCCGAGGGGGCGGATTCAACGGTCGACGATCCCCCGATCGCGTCGTCGTTGCGAGCCCGGTGATTTCCTGTCGCGTCGACGAGAGCCGGCGGAACCGTCGCCGCGGATTGATGTTCCGCAGCGGCTGGTGGCCGGTCGGGGGAATGCGCGATAGACTGGCTGTGGTGGCCGGCGAGGCTGTCTCTCGCCGGCTGACGAGTGCCCCCGACCTGCTTGCGTGCCGTCGCTGCCGCCGATGAACAAATGGTTTTCCAAAGCGACGAACGTCTTTAAGGGGAGCCAGCCGGAGGCCCCCGTCCCATTCGATCTTCTGTGCGAATGCGGTGTCCGACATGCGGGCATGCGGAAAAAGGTCCCGCAGAGAATCGTCTGCCGCGAGTGCGGAACATCGCTGTTCGTCCTCCCGCGAGACGTCTATCCGGCTCCGAAAGTCCCGACAGCCGAGCCCCCTCCGAAAGGGGACTCGTCCGCCCCCGCCCGCCCCGAAGCGGCCGAGGAGCCTGAACTGGCCCCGGTGGAATCGGTTCTCGACGAGGTCGTCGTCCTGGACGATGAGGGGACGCGTGCCCCGCGAAAACCCCGCCCCGTGAAGAAGGTGGAGGCGCCGCCACCGAAGAAGGCGCCCCCGAAGCCGCCGGAGAAACTTGTCCGGCCGTACCACTACGTCCTCGCGGCGGTCGTCGGAGTTCTTTCGCTGACGATCTACTTCGCCGTCAAGTCCCGTACCCGGGAGAGGGCGCTCCTGATCTACAAGGATGAGGCGGAGAGCGGCCTGGCGGCCGTGGCGGCCGGATCCTGGGTCGAGGCCCGTGGCCACCTCGAACTCGCCGCGGACGCCGCCGACATTCTCGGGCGGGACGATCCGGAAAGCCGGCGGGTACGCCAGTACCGCTCCGAAACGACGGCGATCAACCAGCTCGCCTCCGCTTCGCTCGTCGACATTCTCGAAGAGGCTGAACGGACCCTGCCGGACAACTACAGCTCGTGGTACTCGGAGTTTCAGTCGAAGTACCAGGGACGCTGGCTGATCCTCGAACTCCCCGTCAAACGGCTCGCGCCGGAGGGGAAAGAGAAGAAGGGTCGGATCGTCCTGGACTGGTCGATCCCGCTCGGAGACGCCCATCGCCCCGTGGAGATCGTCCCGCTCCCTCTTCTCGACAAGCTCAAGCTCTCGGAGATTCCGCAGACAGCGATCCTCGGGGTCGAGCTCGAATCGATCAACTGGGTGACAGCCGGTCGCAAGGATACCGAGGGAAAGTGGGTCGTGACGTTCAACCCCCGGACCTCTGTCCTCTGGACCGACCTCGCGACCTATGAAGGGGCGGGGATCGCGTTCTCGGACGAATACCGCCCGAGCGCCGCGACGGAACGGGCTCTCCAGGAACAGCGGCAGGCTCTCGACCTCGAGGTTCCCGCACCGGCCGCAGAGGCCCCGGCGGCGGACGGAGAGGCCGGCCCCCTTCCCATGAGCGAGAAAGAGGCGACGTGATCTCCACCTGGATTCGGACGGCGGTCCTGGGCATCCTGCTGGCCACGGCTTCGTCGGCCGCGGCCGCCGAGCTGATCACGAC
>JAEYWB010000640.1 GCA_023429275.1 Planctomycetota bacterium | reverse complement strand
GCTCCCCCCGCCGGGTCTCCGACGACTCTGCCGATCCTCGTCCCTCCGGTCTCGCGCGACGTCACGACCTCCGCGGCGATCTGGGTCCCGGAAGGGATGGAACCCCGTCCCCCCGTGAACTCGGTCTGGAAGAAAGGGACTGTCGAGGACCTTCCCGCGGCGTTCTTTCAACTTGGCGGAACACTCGTCCGGAACCTGAACTTCGATCAGGCCGAGTATCTGACGGCCGAAAGCCGCCGGGGGCCGCCGGAACTGAAGATCGAGGCCCGTCGCCTCCCGATCGTCGAAAACCTCGAGCTGAGGCCACCGGCGGCACCACGAGGCAACCGTCCTCCGGGTGGCGAGGAAGAGGAAGGGGAACCGCCTGCCCACACGGCGACCCGTATCGAGGTCACGACACTGCTCGGTGCCCCGGGTGCCGCCGACCATATTCACACGGCGGAGTTTCAGTTCAGCGGCGCGATCCGGCTGGCGGACCTCGTCATGACCCTTCCCGGGGGTCTGCGGCCGGTGTCGATCCAGGACGATCGCGGTGAGATTGCATTCGCGGTCAACGACGGCCGGCTCATCTTCGGAGAGCCGCAACGACAGGCCGAGCACCTGCGGTTCGAATACCGGACTCTCGCCACGCCGGGCTGGCTCCTGGCGACAGAGCAGGTCGCCTTTCCCCAGCTCGAGGGCTTTCACGGACCGTTCGTCTGGCGGATCGATCTTTCCGGACGACGGGCCTTTCTCGATACGGACCTCCCCTGGTCGACCGCCGCCGCGGAACGGGTCTCTCCCCGCTGGTGGCAGATCCTCGGTCCGCTCGCCCGTCGCCCCGGGGAGCGGATTTTCAATCCCCTCAGGCGGGACGACTGGCGGGCCCTGATCCTGCCCAATCCCGACGAGGCCCGCGAGGCGGACGAGATCCTGCACGTCGCCCCGTCGGTCCCCCCGCAGGTGATCCTCCGGACCTACCTCGTGCCGCGGATGCGGACGCTCGCCTGGGCGTTCTTCCTGGGGTGTCTCGTCATCGGGGCCTTCGCACGACGGGCCCGGCTCCGGCTGATCCGCCAGATCGGCTACTACTCGATGGCGCTGTTCGTGCCGCTGGCCTGGTTCCTTCCTCCCCTTTACGGGATCCAGATGGGAGCGATCGCCTCGGGACTGACGCTGATCTACCTCGTTCCCCGCTCGATCGTCGTCCGGGACCAGTTCTGGCGGCCCCGGATTCTCCATCGGCCCGACAAGCTTCGGGCGGCTGCCGCCGCGGCGACGACGGGACTGCTCGCTGCCGTCTCGATCCTCAGCGCCCAGGAGGCCCCTTCTGGTCCGGCGGCCTCAAGGCAGTGGCAGGTCCTCATCCCGACAGAGGATGGACAGCGGCAGTCGCACGTTCTTCTCGATCTCCCTTCCTACGAAGCCTATTCGGTCTGGAAACGCCGCAGCGCCCTTCCTCCTTATCTGCTTGAAGCGGCCCGCTACGCCGTCACCGACGATGGCACCCGCCTCTCGGGTAAGGCGGAGATCGAGGTCACCCTCATCGAGACCGCTCTTCCGGTGACCGTCCGTCTCCCATTCGACCGTGTCACGCTCGACGCCGGGGCGAGCTGCCATGTCGACGGCCATCCGGTGCGCGTCCGTCCGGCGGCAGACGGCAAGTCGATCCTCGTCCCGTTTACCTCCGACGTGGCCGGCCCGACGGCGCCTGACGCCACCACGGCGGAGCCTCCGCCGCTCCGCCGGTCGAAGATCGTCCTCGATTTCATCCCCCGCACCGACCAGTCTGAACCCGAGCGAATCGACCTCATCGTTCCGGCAGCGGGAGACACCCGGTTCACGTTCCGGTCGAAAAACTCCGATCCCGCCGCCCCCCAGGTCACGATCGACTCGAGGGGCCTGACGGGGTCGGGAGGAGGACCGATCACCTCTCCCGAGCCGGGAACGTGGACTACGGCGCTCGGCGCGCGTGGGACACTGAGCGTCGCCTGGTCGCGGCCCGCGGCGGTCGCGATCGGGCGGGGACTCGCGGCGCAGTCCCTGGTCACGCTCTCGCCGCTCGCTGCCGATGTCCGGGCGCGAATCGAGTTTCCCCCCTCCTCCTCCCCTGCTGGCGACGGAGGATCGGACCATTCGGTGCTCATTCCCGCCGCCGCCGTGGTCGACAGCGTTGCCGGAACGGCACTCGAGCGATACCAGGTCGCTCGAGGGACCGTCGGCGATGAACGACGGATCGATGTCCGCTTTGCCGCGCGGACTGCCCACGAGCCCGCTTTCGTCGATATCCACTTCCGGCTGCCGTTCGACGGATCGACCGCGACTCCGAGCCTTCCGCCGCTCGTCCGAGTCGGCGCGTTCCCGATGGAGCACCACCGGATCGGTTTCGTGACACTCGGAATGCCCCCGCTCACGCCGATGGCCCGGCCCGAGGATTCCACAGTTTCTCTCCCGGTCCCGGAGTTCACACAGAGGCAGCCGGACGAGCTCATCTGGCCGGTCCCCGAGCACTGCGTCGACCAGCCGCGCCCGGGCCCGATCGTCCTGACCACGTCCGCCGCCGGACTTCCGCGGTCCGCCCGGATCCGGCAAGGGGTCATGGTCGACCGCACCCAGACCCGCTGGACCGGTCTCATGGAACTGCAGCCGCGCCGTGCGCCGCTCCTTTCTCATGAGTTGCGGCTTGATCCACGCGTGACCCTCTCGTCCCTCTCGGTCGAGCAGGACGGCGCGGAACGCCTTGTTCGTTCGCTCCGCCAGGGTGACCGGCTGACGCTGTTCGTCCGGAGCCAGACGCTCGACCCGCTGACGATCCGAGCCGAAGGGACGCTGAGCGGCGATCGACTCAACTGGTCCGCCCCCCCCGCCTTCGGTCTCATCGATGGTGAAACGCTGAGATCCGATGTCACTGTCCGGAACGAATCAGGATGGCTCCTGGAGATCGAGGAGGGGGGCGCGGCCGCGGGCCGCACCGCCGCCCCCCCGGGCGACAGTTCGCCCCGTCCCCTCG
>JAEYWB010000604.1 GCA_023429275.1 Planctomycetota bacterium | reverse complement strand
AGAGCCCCGTCCAAGGACTGGGCCCTCCTGCAGTTCACGCTCGAGAGTTCCAACGTCGACCCGGAAGTGACCGGGAAATGGATCAATCGCCTCGAAGCTCTCGCGGCTGAGGGAGCGCTCGTCAGCGAGTGAGTCGCAATCAGGCGTCTCAATTTTGGCAAGGCCAGTCCGACCGCCGTCATCGGAAAAGGCCAAACTCTGTAACCCCTTGCGGTGCAATCGACACCGGCGTTCGCTGATAGTGTACGGATGTTTCTTGTTTTGTTGTCAAACCTTGACCGCGATAACCCCTTGCGATATAGAGAATTCAGCGAATCGTCGATGAATGGAGCAGACTGCCGAATTGGGTCGGAGGTCTGATCCAGCATTGCGTGCTGACATGGCTGGGATTACGGCCTGCCTGCGGGAAGAAATTCCGTCGGCAACCGTTACCTTGCCGTCCAGCTTCACCTGGGGAGGGGTCTCCGGGTCGCAAATGGAATCGGCCTCGCTTCCCAGGATGGGAGGAACTGGATCGTTCCTGGTTGGGGTCAGGCTATGATGGCTGAGAAGCACGCTCCCCGCGTGGTCATCACGGGGGTTGGCGTTATCTCGCCGGTTGGGATCGGCAAACAGAATTTCTGGCACAACCTGATCGCAGGTCGATCGGGGATAGGGACTTTGCGCTCTGTGCCGAACGACTGCCTCCCGAGCAAGCTCGCGGCCGAGATCCACGACTTCAACCCACTCGACTTCATCTACCAGAAGAAGTTTCTCAAGGTCATGTCGCGGGACGTCCAGCTGGGCGTTTCCGCCGCTTCAATCGCGATGAAAGATGCCGGCCTCCGCGCTGGCGACGTCGACCCCGAGCGGCTGGGGGTCGAGTTCGGCTCCGGCCACATCTCGTTCATTCCGGGGGAACTGGCCGAAGCGGCCCGCGACTATCAGGAAGCCCAGGACGATCCCGAGACCCGTTGGGGCGAAAGCCAGATGGGGAAGATCGCCCCGCTGTGGCTCCTGCGGCAACTCCCGAACATGCCGGCGTGTCACATCGCCATCGAGCACGACGCCCGCGGCCCGAACAATACGATCACGAGTGCCGAAGCCTCCGCGATCCTTGCCCTGCAGGAAGCGGTCCGCGTCATCAACCGCGGCCAGGCGGACGTGATGGTCGTCGGGGCGAGCAGCTCGCACATCCACCCCGTTGACATCGCCCGCATCTGTCTGTTCGACAACCTCTCGCGGCGGGAAGACCCGCTCCGGGCCTGTCGGCCGTTTGACCGGGACCGGGACGGAACCGTCGTCGGTGAAGGCTCGGCGGTGTTCGTCATCGAGCGATACGGGCACGCGGTCGCCCGCGGTGCCGACATTTATTGCGAAGTCCTCGGTGTCGGCGCAGGGTGCGACGGCAACGGCGCGGGTGCGGCCTCCGGTGCGGGGCTCGTGAACGCGATCCGTCAGTCGCTGCAGAAGTCGGGCCTGGCACCACGCGACATCGGGCACATCAACGCCCACGGCAAGAGCACCCGGCAGGACGACTGTGTCGAGTCGCTTGCCTATCACCAGGCTCTCGGCGACGCGGCGGACCAGATCCCCGTGACGGCTCTCAAGAGCTACCTCGGCAGCTTCGACGCCGGGACCGGTGCGGTCGAACTGGCCGGCAGCGTCATGGCTCTGAAGCACGGCAACCTGCCGATGACGCTCAACTACGAGCATCCGGATCCGGCCTGTCGTCGCCTGAACGTCGTCCGCGAGCCGATGCGGCTCCGGAACAATGTCGCGATGAGCGTGAACCGGACGAATGTCGGCCAGAGCGTGGCCGCCGTCCTGCGAGCTCTTTAAGTGGCTGGTCGCTCCGTCGAATGACCTTTCAGGTCGTTCGAGCGTTGCCGAGCCGACCCATCCGAGTGGATCTCGACCGGTCTTCCTGAAGTCGGGCCCCCAGCGGACGACCTGGAGGTCGTTCTGCAGAGCGATTAGCGACCGACCTTCCAGGGGATGACCGCACAGTCTTCGCGTTGCCCCCGCGACCCCCGGCACCGTATCTTGCGGCTGGTGATCGGACGCTCAGTGAAGGAACTCTCATGGGGCTGGACAGTCGTGACTACGCTCGAAGGGACAGCGGAGGAAGCTGGTTCGGCTCCCCTTCGTCGCCCGGGCTGTTCGAAACGGCGGTCAAGACGCTGATCGTCATCAATGTCGCGGTGTATGTGGCGCAGCTCCTTTTGACGCGCCAGGCCGGTCCGGCGAGCATCGAAGAGGCCATCACGGGCGTTCCCATGCCCCGGCAATCGCTCCTGGATGCCTGGTTCTCGCTCGATCCACGAAGCGTCCTCCACGGTCAGATCTGGCGGTTGACGACCTACGATTTCCTCCACAGCCGGGCCAGCCCCTGGCACATCTTCTGGAACATGTACATCCTCTGGGCGGCTGGAAAGCACCTCGAGGAGGAAGTGCTCGGCCGGAAGGAGTTCTTCGCCTTCTACCTCGCGGCGGGGGTCATCTCGGGGCTGTGCTATCTCTCATGGTGCCTCGTCATGCGCCAGATGGTGCCGGCGATCGGGGCGTCCGGTGCGGTCTCGGCCGTGATGCTGTTTTACGCCCTGCGGTATCCGCATCACGTCTGGCGGATCATGTGGGTCTTCCCGATTCCGGTCATCTGGATCGCGGTCTTCAATCTCATTGTCGACCTCCATCCGGTCCTGCTCCAGCTGGGGGGGGACTGGTACAACGACGGCGTGGCCCACGCGGCGCACCTGGGCGGGATGGCGTTCGGGTACGGATGCTACCGCTACGACTGGCGGGTCATGCCCTGGCTTGAAGGACTGAACCTTCACCCCATCCGAAGCTGGCAGCGCTGGCGGGCGCGGCGCCGGTTCCGGATCGTCCGGGACGAGCCCGCTCCGCCCCGCAAGGCCGACCGCTCGCTCGAGGCCGAGGTCGACCGGGTCCTCGCCAAGGTCCATGAGTCGGGCCAGGAGAGCCTGACGGAGTCGGAGCAGGCCATTCTCATCGAGGCGAGCCGACGCTACAAGAAGTGATCGTTGAGCGATGAGGGTTGAGCGTTCAGCGTCACCCTATCTTGCTGACTCCGCTCGCTCCACGCTCAACACTGAACGCTCAACGTTTCCAATGCGTCATCTTCGCCTCACGATTGCCTACGACGGGACTGACTTCGCCGGCTGGCAGGTCCAGCCCAATCAGCGGACCGTCCAGGAGGAGCTCGAACGGGGGATCGAGCGGCTGACGGG